>JAGGXZ010000114.1 GCA_021162805.1 Candidatus Poribacteria bacterium | reverse complement strand
CCCCGAACAGGATAACCTCTATCCCGGACAGGCTCAGATCCAGATTTCAGATGGGGCTCGTCACCTATATAAGGCCCCCGGAGTTCGAGACAAGGGTGGCGATTCTCCGTAAGAAAAGCGAAGAGCTCGAGATAACAAACATGCCGGATGATGTGGTCTTCTTCATAGCCGAGACGATCCGGACCAACATAAGGGAACTGGAGGGGGCGCTTTTAAGGGTGGCGAGCTACGCTTCGTTCTCCGACTCGGAGATAACGCTTGACCTTGCAAAGGAGGTTCTGAAGGACGTCAGCGAGCCTCCACCCGTAGAGCGGCGAGAGCCGGTGACGATAAGTTCGGTCCAGAAGGCTGTCGCCTCCTTCTTCAAGATATCGGTATCCGATCTGAAATCGGAAAAGAGGAATAAGTCGATAGCGTGGCCCAGACACATCGCCATGTATCTATGCAGACAGTTGACCAACGCATCATTGGAGGATATCGGGGGAAGCTTCGGGGGCAGGGATCATAGCACCGTCCTGCACGCCATCAACAAGATAGAGGAGAAGATACAGGTGGATAAGGACCTCAGTCAAACCGTCGACCAGTTGATGGAGATCCTAAGAGGATGATAAATCTCTAAAGGAATTTTTCCTTAATTTTAATCTTCCTGCAAAATCGTGATTGTGGAAAACCGGTGAAAAACCGGTGAAAAACCGGTGAAAACCTGTGGATAAAATTTTTTTGATTGTGGACAAATCAGAGGCGTTGTGGAAATGTGGAAAAATTGTGGAAAACAATTCACAGGTTTTCCACAGCGAGATCCCAGTCACCGTCTGGCTTCGTGCCACTTTTCCACTTTTCCACAGCCCCTACTACTACTATTATTATTTATTATATACTATATAGTAGTAATAGCTAGTATATAGATATACCCCTTACTATAGATATACAAGGGGTTAGGGTGGAGAACAAAGTGAAAATAATTGTTGAAACTAAACTTAAAATTAGGGTGAGAAAATGGAACTGAACTTTCAGAGAGATGAGCTCCTTAGAGCCTTACAGAGGCTCCAAAGCATAGCAGCCACCAGAAACACGATCCCAATCCTATCCAACACCCTCATATCCGCAGGAGATGAGGGCATAGTTATGGCTGCAACCGACCTGGAGGTGGGAATCAAACTCAAAGTGCCAGGCACGGTCGAAGAGGAAGGATCGATAACCATACCAGTGCGGAAGTTCCTCGAAATAGTCCGTGAACTGCCGTCAGATGAGGTGAGAATAACCACTTTGGCCAACGATCGGGTCGAGATCACCTATGATCGAGGCTCGTACAAGATAGTCGGTCTTCCATCCGACGAGTTTCCTTCCTTTCCAGAGCCGTCGGAGGATTACCTCGTGATGGACTCCGATGTATTGGTGGGGATGATAGGAAGAACCTCGTTTGCTGCCTCAGCCGAGGAGGGCGGATTTTATGACGGCGTATATTTCCATCTCACTCCGGATAGCGTCAGGATGGTTGCCTCCGATAGAAGGCGACTGGCTATGATGAGCGAGCGCATGGAGACACCGGTAGAGGAGGAGATGGGGGTCATAATTCCGCTGAAGGCCGTTAACGAGTTCGCCAAAAACTTCGAAGGCGCAGGTGAAATCAGGGTGTTCATACAGGAGAACCAGATCATGTTCCAGGGGGAGGATAAGACGCTCGTCTCCCGCCTTATCGAGGGCAATTTCCCCGATTATGAGGCTATAATACCCAAGACCAGCGAGATAAGGATCGTCGCCGACACCCAGGAGATGCTCGGCGCCGTCAGACGAGTCTCCCTTCTGGCCGATCCGAAGACGCTGATGATCGTTATGGATATCTCCGAGGACAAGCTCGCCCTCTCGGCAAACACGCCCGATTTCGGCTCAGCCTACGAGGAAATGGAGCTCAAAGAGAGCACCGGCCAGATCAAGATCGCCTTCATGGCCAGATATATCTCAGACGTGCTGAGGAATATAAACTGCGAGGAGATCGTGTTCGAGTTCAACGAACCTCTCAGCCCTGCTTTAGCTAGACCGTCAGATTCGGATAACTACATCTACCTCATCATGCCGATGAGGATGGAGTGATGGCTTTTGTTCCTGAGAGGGTTAACCCTGAGAAACTTCAGAAACTATCGGGGGCAGAGCCTGACCTTCAACAAAAGCGTGAACATCCTGGTGGGGGGCAACGCTCAAGGTAAAACCAACCTGTTGGAGGCGATCTACTGTCTGTGCACCTGCAAATCCCATAGGACCCATCGGGATGAGGAGATGATCCTCTCGGGAGAACAGGGGTTCTATCTCAAGGGGAAATTTGAATCGGACGGAGATCACTTCGATATCGAGCTGGTGAACCTCCTGGATGGCAGGAAACGGGCGAGATTCAACGGCAAATCGGTGGAAAGGCTCTCGGACCTGATAGGAATCGCCAAGGTGGTTATATTCTCTCCGGAGTCCCTCCAGATCGTCAAAGGAGCTCCGGCCGAAAGGAGGAAATTCCTTGATATCCTTATATCCCAGCTGGATCGGGTTTACCTCCATGACCTTCAATCCTATCAGGCCGTCCTCAGACAGCGAAACGAGCTTCTCAAGCAGATAAGAGATGGCATGGTTGATCGCTATCTTCTGACGATATGGGACGAGCAGCTCCTGGATTACGGCCTGAAGGTAGTTGAAAGGAGACTGGCAGTCGTTGATAGGATCGCCTCTTATGCTCGTGAAATCCATTCCGAGCTTTCAGGAGGAGAAAACCTGAATTTAACCTATCTTGTCAACGGTTATGACGCTTCAAACGTTGAATTAAAAGAGTTACTGACCTCTTCCCTGGAGGAGGCTAGGGAGTATGATATAACCCGCGGAAGCACCTCGGTGGGCCCTCACAGAGATGATCTGGGGATATATCTGAATGGGGTGGATGCGAGACGATTTTGCTCTCAGGGACAGCAGAGAACGATATCCCTTTCCCTGAGGATCTCCGAGTACAGGATGATAAAAGATGAGACGGGCAAAAATCCGTTGATACTGCTGGATGATGTGGCTTCTGAGCTCGATTCAACTAGGGCTTCGTTGTTGTACGAAATGCTAAATGAGGTCGACGCCCAGATATTTCTGACCACCACCCATCTGGATGAGCTCGCCATTTCGGGTGAATTTGATATCTTCGATGTTATCGAGGGAACGGTGAAATGCAGAGGATAAGGGAAATTCTCGATGAGGTCATAAAGGCCAAAGGGATGAAAGGGTGGATCGATACCAAAATGGCCCTCATCAGATGGTCGGACGTGGTCGGTTCGGTTGCCTCTAAGTTCTCACGGGCGACGCAGATCAAAGATGGAAAGCTTACGGTCATCGTCTCCAATTCAGTGTTGCTGACGGACATGAGGCTCAGGAAAGAGGAGTGTATCAAAAGATATGAGGAACTTTTGGGGGAGGGGATCGTCAGGGATATAGAATTTAAGCTGGGAGTGATTAAACAGCCGGAGTCGAGGGAAGAGGTCGAGGAGAATCCGCTTTACGGAGATATAAGTCATATCGAGCTCACCGATGAGGAGCTCTCAATGGCCGATGAGATAGCTCAGGGAGTCGAGGACGAGGAGACCAGAGAGGTTATCAGGAGGGCGATCATCGGCCAGCTTAAACTCAACAAATGGAGGAAATCCTTAACCGGAGGTTAACGGCTCATATGGGAGAGATCAAATACACCGCCGAAGATATCCAGGTTCTCGAAGGATTGGAGGCTATCAGGAAACGACCCGGCATGTTCATCGGCACCACCGGCCCCGCCGGGCTTCATCATCTCGTCACGGAGCTCGTCGATAACGCCATAGATGAGGCGATAGCCGGTTTCTGCTCCGAGATAGAGGTGGTGATCCATCCCGATGGAAGCGTATCGGTCTCCGATAACGGAAGAGGTATTCCCGTTGATCCCCACCCGACCTTGGGAAAATCGACCTTGGAGGTGGTTATGACCGTCCTGCATTCCGGCGGCAAGTTCGACGGCAGAAATAACGTGGGATACAAAACCGCATCCGGATTGCACGGCGTCGGCGATTGCTGTGTCAACGCCCTCTCGGAATGGTTGATCGCAGAGGTTCGCCGGGATGGAAAGGTATATCAGCAGAAGTACCGGCGCGGGATACCTCAGGGGCCCGTGGAGATAACCGGGGTTAGCACCAGGACCGGAACGACCATCACGTTTATGCCCGATAGAACGATCTTTGAAACGGTTGAATTCGACCATGATGTCCTCACCAAGAGGCTGAGGGAGTTGGCTTTCCTCAATAAGGGGATCAAGATAATCTTCAGAGATGAAAGGGTTCTGGAGGACGGAAGCGTAAGGGAGCCAAAGGTTTTCCACTATGAGGGCGGGATCGTCTCCTTCGTCCAATATCTCAATCAGAACAAAAACGTCCTTCATGACCCGCCGATATACATCCATGGGGAGCGGAACGACGTGTTCGTCGAGATCGCCATGCAGTTCAACGACGGATACTCCGAGAACATCTTCTCATACGCTAACAACGCCAACACCCACAACGGCGGAACACATGTGAGCGGGTTCAAATCGGGGCTAACCAGGGTTTTCAACAATTACGCTAGGTCTAACGATCTGCTGAAAAACTCCAAGGTGAGGCTCTCCGGCGAGGATATCAGGGAGGGGCTTACCGCCGTCATAAGCGTCAAACTTCCGAACCCGCAGTTCGAGGGACAGACGAAAGGGGCACTGGGAAACACCGAGGTGGCGGGAATCGTCGAATCCCTCATAAACGAGCAGCTTTCACTGTACCTGGAGGAGAATCCTGACATAGCCAGGAAGATCATCCAGAAAAGCATCCTTGCCGCCCAGGCGAGAGAGGCGGCCAGAAAGGCGAGGGAGCTCACCCGAAGGAAAAGCGTCCTGGACAGCTCATCGCTCCCGACGAAGCTCGCCGATTGTTCCGAAAGGGACCCCGAGCTGTGTGAGCTTTTCATCGTCGAGGGTGATTCCGCCGGCGGAACAGCCAAACAGGGCAGGGATAGAAGATATCAAGCCGTCCTGCCGTTGAGGGGAAAGATAATCAACGTGGAGAAATGGCGGCTCGATAAGGTCCTGTCCAATAAGGAGATCGAGGACATAATCACCGCCCTGGGAACAGGTATCGGCCAGGACGACTTCGACATATCTAAGCTGCGGTACAATAAGATAGTGATTATGACAGACGCGGATATCGACGGAGCCCACATCAGAACACTGCTTCTGACCTTCTTCTTCAGACATATGCCCCAGTTGGTTATGAACGGCAACATATACATCGCCCAACCTCCGCTTTATAGGGTCAGGAAAGGCAGAAAGGAGCAATATATCAACAGCGAGGAACAGATGACGGATTTCCTCCTCGAGCTGGCCCTCGACTCCGTTACCCTCAGAAATCTCAGGAGGGATAGACCTTACACCGAGCTCCAGCTCAGGGATATCATAGCGTGGATCAGAGAGATAGAGAAGAGGCTGAACGAGTTGAACAGGAAGGGAATCGATATAGACGAATTCCTGGCCCGTAGGTTCCGAGATGAAAGGAAGGTGGCTCTGTACAGGGTTAAAACGGGGGAAGGGGAGTTCTATAGATTCGAGGATGAGGTTGAGGAGCTGCTCTCGGAGCTCAGGAGCGGCGACATCGAAAAGCAGCTCGAGCTGCTCAAGGAATCCGGCGATGAGACGATGGTGGAGGATGTCTCGGATATGCCCGAGATAGAGGAGCTCGACAGATACGTGGACATGCTCAGGGAGTATGGTATTCTGCCCGAGGACTTCATGAGGGGCAGAGAGGAGGATGAGTCGGTCGAGCCGGTGTTCGTCATAGACGACGGATCGAAGAAGCAAAAGGCGCGCACGATCTGGGGGATGATGGATCAGATGTTGGAGATCGGAAAGAAAGGCGTCACGATACAACGGTATAAGGGGCTAGGCGAGATGAACGCCGATCAACTGAGGGAGACGACCATGGACCCGAACACCAGGGTCTTGATCCACGTGAAGCTCGAGGACGTGGTCGAGGCCGATAGGATCTTCACGGCGCTTATGGGCGAAAGCGTCGGTCCAAGACGTGAGTTCATAGAGAAATACGGGATGCATGTTAAACTCGACCTTTACGGATGAGGGTATCTGGGATGCAGGAGAAGACGGAAAGGATTATCACCAGACCGATCGAGGATGAGCTGAGGGACTCATACCTCACCTACATGATGAGCGTCATCACCAACAGGGCGATACCTGACGTCAGAGATGGGCTGAAGCCGAGCACTCGCAGGATACTGTATGCGATGCACGAGATGGGGTTAACCCATAACAGGCCCTACAAGAAATCGGCCGCTATCGTCGGCGAGGTAATGGGTAAGTATCACCCTCACGGCGATGCTCCCATCTATTCCACCCTGGTTGGGATGGCGCAGGACTTCTCGATGAGATACCCCCTTGTGGATGGACAGGGAAACTTCGGTTCCATCGACGGCGATCCGCCGGCCGCAATGCGCTACAGCGAGGCCAGGATGACCCCCATCGCCGAGGAGATGCTGGCCGATATCGATAAGGACACGGTCGATTTCCAACCCAACTACGATGACTCGCTTATGGAGCCCAAGGTTCTCCCATCCAGGTTCCCGAACCTGTTGGTCAACGGCTCTCTGGGCATCGCCGTCGTATACACCACCAAGATCCCCCCTCATAACCTCAACGAGGTGGTCGATGCCGCCATCATGCTTTTGGAAAACCCGAACGCTACGGCGGACGATCTCATGAAGGCGATCAAAGGTCCGGATTTTCCCACAGGAGGAATCATCGTAGGCAGAAGGGGGATCAAAGAGGCATATAAGACCGGCAGGGGACATATAACCCTCAGGGCCAGGGCCGTGATCGAGAGGGGGAAGGGAAACGAAAGGATAGTCATCACCGAAATCCCATACCAGGTCAACAAAACCACCCTCAAGGAGAAAATCGCCGATCTCGTTAACTCCAAGGTCATAACCGGCATCTCCGACATAAGGGATGAGTCGGATCGAACAGGGATAAGGGTGGTCCTAGAGCTCAAGCGAGGCGAGATTGCACAGGTGGTGCTCAATCAGCTTTACAAACACTCTCATATGCAGATCACCTATGGCGTGATAATGGTCGCTCTGGTGGACGGTCAGCCGAGGCTTTTGAACCTCAAGGATCTCATCTGGTACTACCTGGAACACAGAAGAGAGGTGATACGTAGGAGGACCGAGTTCGAGCTCAATCGTGCCCAGCATAGGGCTCATATACTGGAGGGATACAGGATCGCCCTGAACAATATCGAGGAGGTCATTCAGATCATCGAGGATTCCGATTCCCCTTCATCCGCAAGGGAAGAGCTGATGGAGAGGTTTTCGCTATCCGAGGATCAGGCCTCTGAGATACTCTCCATGACGCTTCAGAGGTTAACAGGGCTCGAACGACAGAGGATAAACGACGAGTATGCGGATCTGCTTTTGAGGATGGAGGAGTTGAAGGCCATCCTCAGAAACCCCGCCCTTGTGGACAGCATCATCAAAGATGAGCTTCTGGAGATAAAGGCGAAATATGGAGATGAGCGTAGGACGGAGATAATCGAGGAGATAGGCGAGTTCAGGATAGAGGATCTGATCGCCGACGAGGATATGGTCATCACGATCACGCATGAGGGATATATCAAACGGATCCCCGTTTCGACCTATAAAAGACAGCGCAGGGGCGGCGTCGGCATCAGGGGGATGACGACCAAGGAGGGGGATTTCGTCGAACATATATTCGTCGCCACCAACCATCAGTATATCCTCTTCTTCACGGACAGGGGAAAATGTTATTGGCTCAGGGTGTTCGAGATACCCGAGACAGGGCGAAGTTCGAGGGGAAGGGCGATCGTCAATCTCCTGAGACTTGATCCCGATGAGAGGATAGCGGCCTTCGTGCCGGTCAGGGAGTTTCGCGATGACAGGTTCGTCTTCATGGTGACGAGGAAGGGTATAGTCAAGAAGACCAATCTATCCGCCTTTAGCCGGCCCATCTCAACCGGGATAATCGCCATAAACCTCCACGAGGATGACGAGCTGATAGACGCCAAATTGACGGACGGAGCTCAGGAGATAATACTGGTTACCAAACACGGCATGTCGATCAGGTTCGATGAAGGTGAGATCAGATCGATGGGAAGGACGGCATACGGCGTGAGGGGGATAAGGCTCAGAAAGGGAGACTCGGTCGTCGGAATGGCCATCGCCAAGGACAATTCCACGCTGCTTGTGGTCGCCGAAAACGGTTATGGAAAGCGAACCGATATCTCCGAATACAGACTTCAATCCCGAGGAGGGATCGGGATCATAACGATGAGGACCAATCAAAAGACGGGAAGCATCGTTGGGGTTAAATCCGTCTCAGATAGGGACGAGATCATCCTCACAAGCTCCAGCGGGATGATCACCAGGATATCGGTCAGGGATATCAGTGTGATAGGAAGAGCCACCCAGGGGGTAAGGCTGATGTCGCTTCAGGGTGGGGAGACGATCGTGGATGTGGCCCTGTTCTCCCCGGAAGGTAAAGACGAGGAGGATAAGATCAAATTGAGGAAGATCGAGGAGGAAGAGCTCGATGAAGGGGAAGAGGAGTAGAGGCAAAGCGCTGCCCTGCCTCTACATCGTGATCGCCGTTCTTTTCCTTGTCGGCATAAGGCCTATCTTCGGCCAGGAGATATTAGATCCGGACGAACAATTGATCGTTACCGCCAGAGCTCATCTGGCGACGGCGATTTACTATAGGATGAAGGAGGACCTGAAAACCGCCAGGAAACACCTGGAGAAAGCCCTGGATAGCTACAACTCCTCAGCCTTCATGCACGTGGAGCTGGCTAAGGTGGCATTGAGGATGCAGGATATCAGGGTGGCGGAGTTCGAATGCAAATATGCCCTTGAGATGAACCCTCAATGTGCCTCGGCCTATACCGTGCTGGGCCGAATAAACCTGATGCGCAACAGGATAACGGATGCCATGGAATGTTTCAGAAAGGCCATAAAGGCGGATCCGAAATATGTTGAGCCTAGGTTTTTCCTGGCCAACATCGCCTCCAGCGTCGGAGATCTGACAACCGCCGAGGAACAGTACAAGGAGCTCATCAAGCTTAATCCCCTATATGCTCCCTTTCACTTCGATCTGGGCAGGGTCTACATCTCTCAGGACAGGCTCGATGAGGCCGTGAAAGAGATGAAGGCGGCGGTGAAGATAAGCGAAAATTATATGGCTCCCAGACAGAGCTTGGTGAATATATATCTAAAACAGGGCAAATACGAGGAGGCGGAGAGGCAGATCAAGGAGATAATGGATCGAGGGGGACCGATCAACGAAAAGCTCATGGTGCTTCTGGCCAGGATATATGTCGAGCGAGGTAAGATCGAGAAGGCCGCCCATATCTGTCAATCCATCCTCGCGTCCGACCCGAATAACCTGGAGGTTAAATCGGTCTATGGAAGCTTGCTCGTCGGGATGAACAGGATAGATGATGCGATAAGGATATTGGGTGACGTGTTGAAGTCGAAGCCCAAAGATGCGGAGGCCCATTACTGGATAGGCGTGGCATACGATAGGAAGGGCGATTTTGAAAGGGCCGTCCAACATCTCAGAAAATCCATCAACCTCAATCCAAACAGATCGAACGCCTACAACACGCTCGGATATCTCATGGCCGAAAGAGGGGTTAATCTCGAGGAGGCCGTCAACCTGATAAAAAAGGCCCTTGAGATGGACCCCGAAAACGGCGCATACCTGGATAGCCTCGGCTGGGCATATTACAAGATGGGACGGATCAACGAGGCGCTGGAGAACCTGAAAAAGGCGGCCAAGCTCAATCCGGATGAGCCGGAGATCAGAAAACATCTGGGCGAGGTCTATCTGAAGAAGGGGATGAAGGAGGAGGCGATCCGTCAATGGCGGGAGGCGGTCAAGCTCGATCCGAAAAACGAGGAGCTTAAATCCAAGCTGCAGAAGTTGCTCGGGGAAAAAGGTCGTTGAAACCCTCCTTATCCAGACTTCATCCCATAAAGAGGATATGGCGAAAGTCGAAACGCTTGTGAAATTCTTAGACTACATCAGGAAACACCCTGAGGCAAACGATAGAGAGATAGCTGAGGCGATAGGTGTTACGCAAAGATATGTCAGGGAATGCAAAAGGGACGTAAAGCTCCTGAAGCATCATCTCCTTGATCTCGTTCTGGGAAAGCGATGCGGTAAAATGTCAAGGGCAAAATAAAGGCCAGCTCTTTGACAATTTCAGGACACACTAAACTTGAGCTATCCTGAGAGGCCTTGACAGGATAGACCAAAAGATTAGCTATGAACCTT
>JAGGXZ010000113.1 GCA_021162805.1 Candidatus Poribacteria bacterium | reverse complement strand
ACCAGTTGTCGCGCCAGCGGCATAGCTGGGTAGCCATGTCCGGACGGGATAACCGCTGAAAGCATCTAAGCGGGAAGCCCACCCCAAGATTAGGTGCCCCACGGGGTTAACCCGGTAAGGCCCCTCCGAGACTAGGAGGTTGATAGGCCGGAGGTGTAAGCGGGGTGACCCGTTCAGCCGACCGGTACTAATCGGCCGAGGGCTTGACCACTCATCACCCTTTCCCTTTCTCCTCTTCATAAACGCGGTTGTCATCCGGCCTTATAATATAAATGCATCATGACTCTGTGCTCCGGTGACTATAGCGGCGGGGAAACGCCCGTTCCCATCCCGAACACGGAAGCTAAGCCCGCCAGCGCCGATGATACTGCGGGGGAGACCCCGTGGGAAAGTAGGTCGTCGCCGGGGCACATTTTTTATTCCCACCAGATTAATCCTTCCTGTGAAGATTCAACATGCTGTTCGGCCGGGATCAGATGCTGCTAACCTTCAGGGCGGGTCATGTCTCTATATAGTTGAAAACCTGAGGAGCCCTTATGAATGAGCGATTGGTCAAAATACAGTGATGTGGAGCTCGTGATAGCCTCGCTTCTGGGCAACCTCGATGCTTTCGGCGAGCTTATCACCAGATATCGCCCGGCCATGATCGAGGTGGCGAGGGAGATCCTAAGGGATGAGATCGCCGCCGAGGATGTGGTCCAGGACGCGTGTATCCTGGCTTTCAAGGCCCTTCCCCAGCTCGAACGATTCGACAGATTCGGCTCATGGCTCTATTCGATCACCCGCAACCGAGCCATACGGTATCGGAAGCGATCGGAAAGAATGGAGCCCAGGTCGGACATAGATCTGATCGTCCTCAAGCGCTGCCCGCCCATAACCGAGACGCCGGCCAGGATATTGGAGCGCAGGGAGAGATACAGAGAGCTGAACGAGACGATCGAAGGTCTGCCCTCTGAATACCGCCTTGTGATCAGAATGCATTACTGGGACGAGATGCCGCTTGAGAGGATCGCCGACTTTCTCTCCGTGCCCGTCAGCACCGTCAAATGGAGGCTTTTCAAGGCCCGCCAGCTCCTCAGGAGTAAACTTATCAAAAGGGGGTTTCGAGATGAACGGTGAAAAGGAGATCCGTGGGATAATGCGCATGCTCGACTCCATCGCCAAAACGGCCGAGCAGGCCAGCCTCACCGGCATGCTCGCCGAGGGCAAGGGGATAGCCATAAGGCAGTATAACGCCATCCTCAAAAGGTTATCCGAGATGGGCGAGATACCGGAGGGGCTTTTCCCTGAACTGGGTGAGGATGCCTCGTTCGATGAGGTGGGAATCGCCTGCAAACAGTTGGTGAATTACCTGGAAGGAACGATGGAGGCTGAGGAGCGAAAGGAGGGAAAGGCTGGCGTAGGAGGCGGAGATTACGTCGCAAGCGACAATATCTTCATCGTGGGAGGAGATATGTTCAGGGAGCTGGGCGATTGGCTGAGATCAGGGCTGCTGAGGGACGTGAAGGAGACTCTCAGAGATGTCTTCAAGCCGAAGGTTGAGGAGAAGGCCGAAGAGGAGAAGGAGGAAGAGGAGGAAAACCTGACCCTCGATGAGCTTGAGAGCAGAATAGCCGAGCTCGGCGGGCAGATGCAGGTGCTGGCCGAAAAGCTCCGCCGCGAGGAGCTCTCCCCGGATGAGGTGAAGAGGCTGGCCGATGAGATGCGAAAGATCGGTCTTAAACAAGCCGAGCTCGCCCGCAAACGGGCCGAGCTGAGGGCGAAGATGAATCAATCTTCCACGGCAAGCTAAACGGCGGGAGAGCGTTGGTGAAACTAGGCAAAATCAACGTTCGAAGTGATAAGCTGATAGACAAAGGTAGAGCCTTCAGCGGGAGATCTCGATAGACATCCTAAAGCTGAAGGCTCATCTAACGCAAGTGCTGAATATAATTTTACCTCATATGCGACTCCTGCGCAAGGAAAAAGGACGCAAAACAGGGACGGCCCCCTGTGCCTGCCCGGAGTTTGAGGGCACACACGGGGCGTCATTTCCACGAATGCAAACGAAAAGGAGGCTAAAAATGAGGGTAGGATTGTATCCGATTATTTTCTGCGTGGCAGGGTTTTTAATCCTTCTATCTTCTGCGGTGGGATCGGAAACCGTTGGTAAATCGCTCCAGGCTCTCAAAACATCCCAACCCCCGAGGATAGACGGCGACTTAAATGACCCTTGCTGGCGAAATGCGCCCAAGGCAACGGGATTCGTGGATAAACTCCTGGACACGCCTCCCGAAGATCAAACCGTGGCCTACATCCTCTATGATGACGAGAACATCTACGTCGCATTTTACTGCTACGACTCAAAACCGGAAGAGATTGTCGCCCGTGAAACCAAGCGAGATGGGAATTTCCGGAACGACGATTACGTCTCTTTCTCTATCAACCCTTTTGATTCGCACCGTCACTCCGATCGTTCCTTTTTCCTGGTAAACGCCATCGGAACTCAGTTTTCAAGGATCGCTGGCGGACGGGCGACTAAAACCGAGTGGAAGGGAGACTGGAAAGCCGCAGTGAAACGGGTGGAAGATGGTTGGACAGCGGAGATGATGATACCTTTCGCCATCCTAGATTATCCCTCCACCGGAAAACCCACCACCATCGAGATAAACTTCGACAGGATGCAACAGCGCACAGGGGTTAACTCCTTCTGGTCGAACATCGGCCCACAGGAAGATCTCGAAAAGGATGGACATCTGGTGGGAATCATATTTCCCAAAAAGAGCTCAAAACGTCGCCTGTCGTTGATGGTTTATACTTTCGCAGGCGTTGAACCCGAAAAAAGCAGGACGATCCGGGCCGGCGCGGATGTTAAGTACCCTATCTCCTCGAGCATCACAGCTCTAATTACGGTCAATCCGGACTTCTCAAACGTCGAACAGGATGTCGAATCCATAGATTTCTCCTATCAACAGCGATGGTATCCGGACAGACGACCCTTCTTTCAGGAAGGTGGCGAGATCTTCACTTTTGGAAATAGCAATCTTCTGCTCTTCTACAGCCGAAACATCCCTCAGATCGACCTTGGTGCCAAAGTCCACGGGAAAATCGGTAAAACCGCCTTCGGTCTGCTGAACTGCGCCGATTTCAAGGAGAGGAATGACCTTGTGTTCGCCTTGAGACGGGACATCGGCTCAGCATCTGTTAGGGTAAGATTCATCAGAAGGGACGACTCCAAGGTGCGAAATCAAGTGGTGAGCTTCGAACCGAATGGGGGGTTCAAAAGCCTCCGTTTCGGAGGGATATTAAGCGGAAGTTGGACCGAAGGGGAAGGCGGTGAAGGGTCAATCGGAGCTATTTACGCGGGACATTTCACCAAACGGACATGGGCAAACGTGAATCTCTTCTATATGACCCCGAACTTCAACGCCGCCGACGGTTTCATCCCATATGATGACATGCGAGGTTACAACCTCAACGGCGGCTACAGCAACGAATGGAGGGAAGGCCCTATCAGAAAGGTTAACTGCGGCTTCAATCTCTCTCGAGTCGATCGCTATGACGGTTCACCTTACATGAGGGACGTCAACTTTTGGGGGGAAACGCAGTTTTCAAGCGATTACGCCGTTAATCTCAACGGGGGAGTCGGCAGATATGAGGAGCACAGGGACTGGACGGTGGGGATAACGTTACGAGGAAACGTCAGAGACCAGCATCGCAGCTACGGCGTGAACCTCTCCTACGGCAGGCGTCAGAGCACGAGATACGGTTACGCCAGACCTTTCATCAATCTGAAACCTACAGGGAAAATCTCCTTCAGGCTGAGTTCCGAATTTCTATGGCATAAAGGGGACAGAATTCAACATGTCCTCCAATTCAACTATGACATCACGCCGGAAAGAGGTTTGGGTGGCAGATTTGTGTATCGGGATGGCAGTTTAAACGCCTTTTTAACCTATCGTCAGGCGGTGCATAAGGGCATAGACGCTTTCATAATCTTGGGCGATCCGAATGCGGAAAAGATGAAGAAACGCATAGTGGCTAAGGTGGTCATGCCGTTGTTATCACCTCCGCATCGCTCATCTTGGCTCTGGGATCTTGTTCATGGCCTATTGCCTTGAGGAGATCGTCTATTATGGTGTATAATGCTATCGCTTTGTTTATCATTTTTCTCCTCCTGCTT
>JAGGXZ010000112.1 GCA_021162805.1 Candidatus Poribacteria bacterium | reverse complement strand
GAACGGGACATGATGACAAATATCCTTCCTGGTCTTACGACGAGAGGAAGATAGCTTTTACCCGCTCTGATGACATCTTCATCATTGACCTCCGAACTAATGAGCTGATCCCTATCACTAGGACCCCCACCGTTAGAGAAGCCTATCCCATGTGGGCACCTGATGAGTATAGGATAGCATACACTTCGTATGATCCTCAAACGGGGGAGAATAGCATACACATATACGATCTTGTTAGGAAGAGAGATATGAAACTCAAGCTACCCAAGGGATTAGCGCTCTGTCAGATGGGTAAGGTTGACTGGTTACCTGATGGGAGAAGGCTTGTATTTTCAGCCGAGGAGGACGGTTCGCCACCGAACTTATATGTTATCGATATTTCAAGTAACTTGGTTGAGCAGCTTACAAGGGATTTAAATGAGGGGAAGCAGACCCCCGATTGGTGGGGAGGATATACAGTCGTGAAGCCTCTGAATCTACTTAACACCCTCTGGTCTTCGATCAAGACGAAAGGAGTAGGACTGCGATGAGGAAGGTAAGGGACCTGCTGGGATACTCGATCGCCGTTCTCATCCCCGCCACAGCATGGTTCTGGTTCACCTTCAAGAACAACTCATCCCTCATCATGCAAAGACCTCCCATCACCCCAGACCCCTTCAGATACATCCACATGACCCGGTTCTTCAAAGATGATCCCCTTGCCAGCTTCGATTCCCTGAATCTGCCGAAGCTGCTCCTCTCATCAAACCTCAGAGTCCACCCCGACATCCTGCCCTCAGATGAGATCGAAGGAGCCATGCGGGCGCTCATCTCCGGCAAACCCGCTCTCCTGGACACCACCCTGGCATACCGATCATCTCCTCGGAGGATGATGATCGTGGATAGAAAAGGAAGAACTGAGGGGAGAAAGAAATCACCATGAGGAGAGGGTTGACAAGATATCTGATCATATCTCTCTTCATCTGCTCCTCTCTCGCCTTCTCCATTTATTTCCGCATCACAGGAACGCCTATCAACCTCAGAGGCTTCTATGGCGCAGATCCTCCCAGATACCTCTACTACACAAAGATCATCCTCAAAGACGGAAGGTTGCCCTCAAGGGATATGCTGAGGGAGTATCCCTTAGGCAGGAGCACCTCAACCCAACTGACCCTCTTCCCATACACGCTTGCCGCCCTGTGTAAGGCAGCGCAACTCCTCCATCTGCCCATATCAACCGAGCAGGTGGTGCTCCTCTCCCCGATCCTCTTCTACCTCCTCTCCTCCATCATCCTCTTCCTGATGGCCCGGAAGCTCTACGGCATCTACACCTCCCTTATAGCCCTCAGCCTCCTCGGCTTCTTCCCTCCTATGATAGCCAGAAGCATGGCAGGGTTCGCCGACAGGGACGGGCTGGTTCTTTTCCTGGCCGTACTTTCCTTCCTCCTCTACATCCTCGGATGTGCTGAGGGGCGGTTCACAAAGAGAGTGTTTTTCACCTCTCTCTCCAGCCTCGCCATGATCCTCCTGGGGTTGACATGGCCTGGTGTGGGTATCTTCATCAGTGTCATCGCCACTGTGGAGCTTATCAGGATGCTCCTTAAAAGGGAATATGAGCTCGACGAGATCATCCTCCTTTTCAGCTGGTTCGCTCCCATCTGCATCGCCTTACCAGCTCTCAAGGAGACCTATCGGTTTTGGTCGAAGCCATACGTGCTGCTTGCCCTGGGTTATCCGCTCCTGCTGCTTTCAAGCGGGATCATGAGCTTTCTTATCCGGCAGGTGAAGGGAAATATCCCCGCAGGAGCGGTTTCACTCCTCTCCTCCCTTATCCCGGGGGTAGCCCTGCTATCTATCGCATCACCCGAAGCCCTCTCAAAGTTAATCGAGAATCTCCCCTCTGCCTTCGGATCAAATCCATTATCCGAGACCATATCAGAGCTACAAAAGCCGGGGGCGCTGAGCTGGGCGATGTGGCCGGGAATCTTCTTCGTCTTCATCCTGGCGGGCCTGCTGCTGGCTGTGTGGCGTTTGAGCCGGAAGTTGAACCTGAACCCATGGTATACCTCTATGAGCCTGGAACTCCCCTTCTTCGGCATGGCCTTCAGCAGGATCTTTTCGGGCCTTCCATCGGGATTCAGGGAAACAGCTCTCACGATTGGCATCTTCTGGGGAACGCTGGCAATTGGAGTCATCGGATTTCTCCTTTTGATCGTCAGATCTTCGCTGAAAGAGGGCTACCGGCGCAACCCTCACGCTTTCGAGGGTGATCTGTTGATGGTGATCTGGACGTTGGTGACGTTATTGTGCATGCGGAGTGCCGTCAGGTTCACATATCTGTTCGTCGTTCCAGGTGCTATCCTGGGCTCATATGCTCTCGTCGAAGGAGTTCGATGGTGCTACAACACCGAAAGGAGGTCTGATCTGCTATGGCTTCTCCCCCTGATGATCTCGTGGCAGATCTATTCCGTCATATGCGCTGATAGATCCTTCCCATCTGCCGTTTACTCCCTGTTCGGTTACATCCTGCTTGCCGTTATCACCCTGGCGGTCATACTCTATCAGGTAAGGGGAGCGTTGAAAGGGTGGATACGGCGAATAGGGCTGACGCTTCTTTCGATGTTCCTAATCGGCCTGATCGGTCTTGCCCCCTCCTCATGGCTGGGGGGATATGGGGCGAATTATAAATTCTCCCTTACAGGCAGGAGTTCCTTTCTTGAGGAACTCAATCTGGAGGAAGCCCTGAGATGGCTTCACGATAACACCCCTAAGGATTCCGTTGTGGCCGCGTCATGGGAGTATGGAAGCTGGATAAACCTGCTGGCGGGACGAGCCACAATCGTGGACGAACAACAGAACCCATACTGGGTCTACCTCATCTCGCGGCTCGTGCTGACAGGGGAGGATGAGAAAGAAGCCCTTCGTTTTCTCAAAACACATGGAGCCACCCATCTCCTGCTGACCAGAAGGGATATCTCGCTGCTTAAAACCCTGGCCAAACAGGGGATGGCCCCTCCGGTCGAAGTTCCCCTCTTCGGCTTCGCCGTTGAGAGGATCAGGACGGAGGGGTTCGATGAGAAGATGAAGCCGTTCTACCGATATCTATCTCGTCCCAGGCGAGTTTTCCTCGATGAAGAGTTGAAGCTGAATGGGAGGAGATACAAACCAGGCGAATGGTCGATTGAAAGCATCTATCTCACACCTGATCAGGATGGGATTCATGCTCTGGTGGAGCTGAATCTCAGAGGGAAAATATATCGCCTTCCGCCGAAGGAAGCGATCGTCCGTGGTAAGGTTTATCGTTCATCCGGCGGGAACACCGTTCCCTGCATCCTTGTGATTCGCACCCCTGAGGATGATCCCGATTCATGGCAGGTCCTCTATCTATCGTCGAGGGCACGACGGACGATCTCGGTGAGGCTGTTTTTGCTGCATGAGCTCAAAGATCACTTCAAGCTCGTCTACCCCCCTTCTCAAGAGGGAGGAAATTACTCCGTTCAGATATGGCAGATCATCTATCCGGAGGATATACAGCCCGAGCCTGAGTATCTGCGGCAGCGACCGCCGAAGGGATTTGGTGGATGGATATCCATACCTTAGAGCCATGACCATAGCTTTCATCTACGACTGCGCCTATCCATATGTCAGCGGATCTTCGAGATGGCCAAAAGGCTCAGCACCGAACATCAAATCCACATGATCACCATGAAATGGTGGAAAGGAGAAAGGAGATTAAAGTTGAACGAGAACCTCCAGCTCCATGGGGTGTGTCCAAAGAATGAGCTCTATACCTCATCCGGAAGGAGAAGGATCTTACCACCTCTCCTTTTCTCCCTTTCCCTGATCCCCACCCTCCTCAGAGTGAACCCCCATATCCTCGACTGCCAGAACATCCCATATCTGCCCGCCCTCGCCTGTAAACTTTTCTGCATCCTCAGAGACAGACCTCTCATCATCACATGGCATGAGATATGGGGGGATTACTGGTACCAATACCTGGGATGGAGAGGAGTTTTCGGAAAACTGATAGAGAAGCTCACATCTAGGCTCACAAAACACAACATCGCCAATTCCCTTCATACCCTTAAAAGGTTCAGAGAGATAAGCCACATGCCCATCACGCTCATCCCCCCTGGGGTGGATCTGAAGAGGATAAAAGAGACAAGACCATCATCGCAAAGCTTCGACCTGTTGTTTGTGGGGAGGCTGATACCTGAAAAAAACGTAGAGGCTCTCATAAGGGTCATCGCCTCCATCGACATGAAGCTCACCTGCGCCATCATAGGGGATGGGCCTGAAAGGGAAAGGCTCGAGAGACTCGCCGATGAACCGGGCCTTTCAGGAAGGATAAAATTCCTTGGATTCCTCCCTGAGGTCTACCCATACATGAAATCCTCCAAGATATTCGTCTTCCCCTCCAAGAGGGAGGGATTCGGCATGGTTGTGATAGAGGCGAACGCATGTGGAGTGCCCGTCATCCTTTTGGATCATCCCCATAATGCGGCTGTGGGGCTGATAGAGAATGGG
>JAGGXZ010000111.1 GCA_021162805.1 Candidatus Poribacteria bacterium | reverse complement strand
TTCCCTTTGAGTGTAGCGGTTATCCATGAGAAGGAACGAGGAGAAAGGAACCAGGAACGAGGATTTTTATCTCCTCGTTCCTCGCTCCTGGTTCCTCGTTCCTTTTCTCCCAGAGAAATAAGCTCTTCGGACCTCGCAGATCTCTGCTACACTTAACGATAATATGAGCGATCTATAAAATAGTATACAACAGAAGGGAGAAACGGAGCAACAAGGGCTTTTCAATGGGGGTGCATAAGAAATTTATCGGTAACAGGAAGATGGTTCACAATTAGGGTGACAATTTCCGCCGTTATAGGGGGCGCAAGGCCTTACGCCCTCAAGATGAACCATCCCGGTAACAGGGGGGGATCCTTCGAACAGAGAGAACGCTTCGGTAAGGGATAAAGTAAACTCCCCTCTCCGTGTCGGAGAGGGGATGGGGGAGAGGTCTGAAAAGCTATGAAACTTATTTGTCCCTTGCTTATCGATAATTTCTTATGCACCCAGATCCACTATGATGTTTGACTGATTATGGACTATTGGTGTATAGTATTATCCGAACCGCCTGGTGGATTATCAACCGGAGGAAAATAATGAGGAAAGCAGTGATTTTGGGCGAGCGGAGGGCGGGATTGATGGAGGTGCCCGATCCGCAGCCTAAGGAGGATTGGGTTCTGGTCAAGGTCCACGCCGCCCCGATGTGTACGGAATACAAGGCCTTTCTTGCCGGTCATAAAGCTCAGTATCTGGGCCATGAGGCCGCCGGTGAGGTTGTGGCGGTGGCCCAGCCGACAAAGGTTAAGGTCGGCGACCGCGTGGTCGTGATGCCGCAATACCCATGTGGCAGATGTGAGCTGTGCATGGCCGGAGACTACATATACTGCCAGAATAACTATAACTTCGACGAGTTCATCGGCTCGCCGGAAGGCAAGGCGACGATGGCACAATATCTACTGAAGCCGGCTTGGCTCCTGCCGAAGATCCCTGATGGGGTATCCTATGAACATGCCTCTCTAGCCTGTTGTGCCTTAGGCCCCTCCTTCGGAGCGTTCCAAAGGATAGGGCTCACCGCATATGATACCGTGCTGATAACGGGTGCCGGACCCGTTGGACTGGGAGCCGTAGTTAACGCCAAGTTCCGAGGTGCGAAGGTTATCGTTGTGGAATCTGAGCCGTACAGGGTCGAGCGAGCGAAGCAGATGGGAGTGGAGCACGTCATAGACCCGAACGATCCAGAGGCGCTTGGGAAGATCAGGGATCTGACCGAAGGCAAAGGGGTGGACTGCGCCGTCGATTGCTCGGGCAATGTGGTAGCAGAACGGTTCTGTATCGACGCCACCCGAAGAAGAGGTAGGGTGGCTTTCGTAGGCGAGTGTGGCGCTGAGCTGAAGATCAGAGTTAGCCCCGATATGATCCGTAAGGGCCTTACCATCGTGGGATCGTGGCATTATAACCTGGCGGATTTCCCGCTTGTCATGAAGGTGATCCAGCAGTCGCCGCTTATCGATCTGCTCATAAGCCACGTCATACCGATGAGCAGGATACAGGAGGCCTTCGAGATATCCGCCTCGCACAAGTCCGCTAAGATAATCCTCAAGCCGTGGGAGTGAGCCGGTCTTGTATATACCGCCTCTTTGAGTTATAACTTAATACCAAATAGATCTAAGCCGAGGAGGTCAGACCGTGTGGGATAGGAAGATCTTCAATCTGATGCCGCTTTTCGACCCGGAGGAGGGCATGACGGTCATCGAGCCGCTCAACGGCGGACGAGGATGGTGGGCCGGAGCGCCCAGCGCTCTCTTTGACGAGGATCAAAAGGCTTTCTTTCTCTACTATCGGTTGAGAAAGCCCCGTGAGCTGGGGAGAGGAGCGATATGCCGGATCGCTCGAAGCGAGGACGGCGTTAAGTTCGAGACGATCTGGGAGGCGAAAAAGGAGGATTTCGATTCACCTTCCATAGAGAAGTCCGCCCTCTTCATATCGCCTGAGGGAAGATACAGGCTTTACATCAGCTATGTGGACGGCGAGACGAACAAGTGGAGAGTCGATCTTCTCGAAGCCGACTCGTTCGAAAAGCTTGATCCCTCCTCTCGCAAGAAGGTATTTACACCGGAGGATATAGGGATCGAAGGGATTAAAGACCCGTTCGTCATCATGATCGGACGAGCATACTATATGATACTGAGCTACGCGCCTTCACCGAAGGCCGTCTCAGAGGAACTCCGTGAGAAAATGCACGCCACTGCAGACGTATATAATACCGGCATCACCAAGTCACATACCGGACTGGCGGTGAGCCTTGATGGCGTGAGTTTCCAATGGCTCGGCGATATCTTCTCGCCCAGGGAGAGCGGATGGGATGCCTATGCGGCGAGGATAGGAACGTTGCTTTATACGCCTCCGGCCTTCATGGCCTTCTATGACGGCAGCGCGTCGGTAAAGGAGAACTACGAGGAGAAAACTGGTTTGGCTGTCACGTTCGATCTCATCCACTATCATAGGCTCACGCCGAACGGCCCGATCCTCACCTCACCACATTCCTCCGGCTCCCTGAGATATATCGACGTTCTGGCACATGAGGGAAAGATCTATTTCTACTACGAATACGCTCGTCCGGACGGATCACACGAGCTGAGGTTAAACGTAATCGAAACGCCATGGTTAGGCTGAACGGAGGATACAGACTCATAGCAATAGACCTCGACGGAACGCTTCTGACCTCCGACAAACGCATAACACAACGAACTCGAAAGGCCCTACACAGTGCCGTCGAGATGGGAATGTTAGTCGTTATCTGCACGGGCAGAGGACTGCCTCAAAGCACGGAGGTGCTTAGGGGAATCGACATCTGCATGCCACTGGTCCTGCATAACGGCGCTATGATAGCCGAATATCCGACAGGGAAGGTGATCGGAAGCTTCCCGCTCAGGATGGATCTCGCCCGTAGAGCGATCAGAGTGATGAAGGAGATAGAGATGACACCCGCCATCTACGATTATGCGGAAGGAGAACATCTGCTTGTATGCGAAAAAGGAGCGTGCCGCAACCCCGCTCTGAACAGATATATCGAGGGAAAAGGTGAGACGCTGAGATGGGTGAAAGATCTGACGGAATACGTGGATCACGACGTGGTACAGGTCATGACGATAGATCAAAGGGAAATTGTGAGTAGGGCTATCGAAAGGTTGGGGAGGAAACTTTCTGAGGCCAGGATTATCACCTCCGGCAGGGTATACAGCGATAGCTTTTGGTTCCTAGAGGTGCTGGCCCGTAACGCCTCCAAGGCGAAATCGCTTGAAAGGTTGGGGAGGATACACGGGATATCGCCCATGCAGATGGTCGCGATAGGCGACAACTTCAACGATCTGAACATGTTCCGATATGTGGGGCTGAGCGTCGCCATGGCGAACGCACCGGAGGAGGTTAAAAGGTCGGCCGATATAATCGCGCCCTCCAACGACGAAGAGGGAGTCGCTGAGATCGTGGAGGACCTGATCTTTCGAGCAAGGAGGAATGAGCGATAGTCTGGCTTCTCATCCTTATCCTCTCCTCCTCTCCTCTTTATCGGCCATCTCCGTTTTACGTCGGAGCGAGGGCGGCAGCGATGGGGAACGCGTTCGCCGCCCTCTCAGATGATCCCACGGCGCTCTTCTGGAATCCGGCGGGGATCGTTCAGATAGGAGAGATCTCCGTCTTCGGCCAGATGAAATTGGATAGATCCGACTTCAGATTCGATCCGAAGGGGATCGCATACAGATGGAGACGGTTTGGATTGGGATGGGGAAACAAAATAGCGGTCGGGCTTGAGGGAACTCCGGATTACAACTACTACTCGGCTGCCTTAAAACTCTCACGGCGTGCTTCTGTGGGGATAAGCTTCAAGTTCAAAAGACGTCATCCCTGTAGATACTATCAGTTCTTCGGCTACAGACGATCAAGCGATATCGGTTTTCTGGTTTTCCTCGACGACTCCCTTTCGATGGCGGTTGTAGCGAGGGGGGATGATGGATGGAATGAGCTCACGGTCGCATGGGCGTACAGAGGGTTAAGGTCGATCCTCGCTTTTGATCTCATCCTGAGAGGATTCAACATCCCCTCTCCCCATCTCGGATTGGAGCTGGTTCTGACTCCCTTTCTCCGCGTGAGGGGAGGATTCTGGATTGGAGATCCGGATGAGAGGAGAGGGTTAAGCGCGGGGATGGGGCTTTACATGGGGATTCTTTCCCTGCATTACGCTTGGATCAAAACATCAGGAGAAGAGGCTTATTACCTATCGGCCTGCCTCTCTCACTGATATGGAACCGTCTTATCGCATTGTAAGAGACGTTCCCGTGAATTTCCCGCCTGTTAAGCGAGTCGCTCCTATTTCCCTTGATTGTAGTATCCATCTATGGCCGATTGCCCGCCGTCCTCTGTGGTCATTTGTTGTCATTGATGGTCATTTGTAGTCATTCAAAATGACGGTGAAGCCAAATGATCTAATGACCACAAATGACCGTTGAGCGGCGGACTGCTGACTGCGGACGGAGAAATCTCTGCTACATTCAACGATAATATGAGCGAAGCGAGTTCATAGAGGTATACCGATTCCCGACCTCAGATAAGGCGTAACGGGGAACTCCGGAACTCCCCGCATCCTTGACATTTTAATGAACATATGATAAATTACTCGTATGTACGATGAGGAAGGGAGATAGGAGCTATGAGTTGAGATTTGAAGACCTTTTCAGCCTGGTTTTTGCCTCTGTTCGGACTGTTGACGTTGGTATATCCCAAAGTGGTCCACCATCCGTTGTTCCCCGTGTTCAAATACCGGACGTTCAGATCATATCACCCGGTGCTTATCCCGTTCGTCTATATCGGGAGCTATCTATCAAGAGCGTGGGGAGCTTTCATCTTCGTCTTTGTGCTCGGTGATATCATCGCCGCTTTCCTCCCCTCGCGGAGAATGCAGGTTCTTCCTTCCGGCAGGAGGATAAGATCGTCCATATTCGCCGTAGCGTTTGCGCCCATTTTGACCATGTGCTCCTGTGCCATGATCCCGATCTTCGGCGGCATACTCGCCGGTGCGGGTGTGGGCCCGGCGATAAGTTTTCCCCTGATGGCCCCGGCGGCCAACTTTCTCGCCCTCATATTCACCGCTGAGATCATATCCTGGAAGCTGGCCGCAGCGCGTTTCCTTT
This sequence comes from Candidatus Poribacteria bacterium, assembly GCA_021162805.1. Classification (NCBI taxonomy): domain Bacteria; phylum Candidatus Poribacteria; species Candidatus Poribacteria bacterium. The sequence goes on along the minus strand of JAGGXZ010000111.1, from coordinate 3,561 downwards.
TCTCCTTCATCGGCGCTATCTTCGTCGGCTACATCCTGGATAAAACCCCCTGGGCCAAACGAGAGGAGGAGAGATACAGCGGGATCAAAGCGGCAAAGGTCTCCGAGGAGTGAATTACGCCGCCCTCGCCGTGGTAATGGGCGTAATAGCGGGCTTCGTTTATATGATCACGGTGGGAACTCTATAAGGAGGAAGATATCATGAAGATAGAGGTTTTCGGGGTGGGCTGTCCAAAATGTAGGAAGACGGGGAGGAACGCTAAAAAGGCCGTGAAGGAGCTGGGCATCGATGCGGAGGTGGTGCATATTTACGATCAGCTCCAGATGATCTCCAGAGGGATAACCGCCAGCCCAGCTCTGGTGATCGACGGGGAACTGAAGATAGCGGGTAGAGTGCCCACGGTGGAGGAGATCAAAAGTTGATCTCCACCTGAAGATTCAGCTTATCTCCGAGGAAGCCCCGAGGATCCTATGACCTTCGGGGCTTTTCATCTTCATGGGGATGGTTCACAATCATGACAACACTTTCGTAGAATGGCACTTTATGTGCCGCCGTTTTCGGCAGGGGGTAAACCCTCGCCCAGTGTTGTCGTGATCCCTGAGGGAAACAATTGGAGGGAGGATGGAAAAATGAAGAAGGATGAAAAGGAGTGTAGATCTCTCTGCAGGGAACTGCTCACCGAGAAGAGAAAGCTTAAAACGATCATGGATAGTATAGCGGATGGTGTTTTCACTATCGACACGGAATGGCGGATAACCACCTTTAATAGGGCCGCTGAAAGGATCACGGGATTTAAGGCCGAGCAGGTCATAGGAAAAGTATGCAAGGAGGTGTTCTGCAAGGATGTCTTCGGCACCGAAATGTGTGAGGAGAATTGCCCGCTTAAAAGGGCCCTTGAGACGGGGAAACCTGTATCCAATTATGAAATCAACATCCTGAACAGGGATGGGAGGAAATTAACGATCAATGTCAGTGCCTCGTTACTGAGGGATGAATCGGGCGAGGTGATAGGGGGCGTAGAAAGTTTTAGGGATGTCACCCGTCTGAGGGAGCTAAATGAAGAGCTAAAGGGAAGGTATGAGTTTCAGGGCATCATCGGCAAAAACCATAAGATGCGAGAAATCTATGAACTGATAGGGGAGGTGGCTCAGACAAAAGCCACCGTGCTGATTCAAGGCGAGACTGGGACGGGAAAGGATCTGATAGCTCGCGCTATCCACTACAGCAGTTCAAGGCGGGATCGTCCATTTATTAAGATTAATTGTGCGGCGTTGCCGGAGAGCCTGCTGGAAAGCGAGCTATTCGGCCATGTGAAAGGGGCGTTTACGGGGGCTTACAGAAATAAAATGGGGAGATTCGAGCTGGCCAATGGGGGAACGCTGTTTCTGGACGAGATAGGGGAGCTCAGCCCCATGATTCAAGCGAAACTGTTGAGGGTTTTGGAGGAGGGCGAGTTTGAGAGGGTAGGTGGCACGAGAACGATAAAGATCGATGTCAGATTCATCGCCGCAACTGACAGAGATCTGAGAAAAGCTGTTACAGATGGAACCTTCAGGGAAGATCTCTTCTACCGCCTGAACGTCGTCTCCATTTTCGTTCCGCCGCTGCGTGAACGAAAAGAGGACATCCCCCTGCTGGTGAGATATTTTATGAGGAAATTCAATAAAGAGTATGATAGGGATATCGTCAACATCTCGCCCGATGCCCTAGGACTGATGCTCGACTACGATTGGCCTGGTAATGTGAGGGAACTCGAACATGCTATCGAGTATGCCTTCATCCGTTGTCCCGCCAACACGATTCTCGTCCAGCATCTTCCCCCTGAAATACATCGGACTGTGAAAACCACAGATAGGTTGAAGGATTCCCTCGAACAACTTGAAAAACAGCAAATCCTCCGGGCTTTGGAGAAATCTAACTGGAATCGAGGTCAAGCCGCCGAGGTTTTGGGAATAGATAGATCGACCCTGTGGCGGAAGATGAAAAAATACAATCTCATCTGATATCCCGATGGATTGGTTTTGCAATCCTGCAATATCCATATTGCGAAATTGCAATATGGATACGTCCTCATGTCCCCTCCAAATCCGTAAAACCAACTGTTTTCTCTAACCAAGCCGAGCGATAGAGATATGGCATGGAATGTGCAACCACACAGTAAAAAACGAGGAGGTGAGGAGGATGAACTGGATTAACGTTGTGTTAGGCCTGTGGATGTTTATATCAGGGTTCATCAGCGGGATAGTCCATAACAGGACGGGAGCTCTGATCAACGATCTGGCCGTCGGGGTTCTGGTTGCGGTCTTCGGCATTTTAACAGCCGTAAGGCGCTGGCCTCAGTGGATCAACGTTGCCATCGGTATCTGGCTGATCGTCGCAGCACTTGCCATACCTTCCGCTTCGACTGCGGCGTGGAACAACTTGGTTTTTGGGATATTGATTCTCATCTTTGGATCCTGGGCCAGTCTAATGCCAGCTTAACGGATGAGGAACCAGGGGGAAAGAGGTATTTGGAAATCAGCTTTCCTTTGCTCCTGGTTCCTCGCTCCTCTCTCAATGGTCTAAGGGGAGGGATTAAATGTGAGCACCATGTTAGCAAACAGGTATATGATGGAGGGAGCTTATACGAGGGCAATCAAGGAGTACAGAAGAGCGCTGGAATCCGGAAGACCTAGGGGTTTGATATGGTGTAAGCTCATCATCGCCTACATCTTGAACGGTTCCTTTGATAGTGCTCTCTCCGAGTTCGCGAGGATGTTGCGTGAGAAACCGGAGGACATTGATAAACCCCAAGAGAAGGATAAAATTTACTCCCTGAGCTATAATAAAGCCATTAACGAGATCACGGGTAGGCTGAGAAAAACCCCCAATGACATGTCGCTGCATAACTGTCTCGGAATTCTCCTCTATTTCAAAGGCATGAGGGACCAAGCAATGGCGGAGTGGTCCATATCTTTAAATGTAAATCGGTCACAACCTGTCCTCTCCCATATCCTAGAGCTTATCAAGGAGGGATAACGATGGGAAATGAGGCTGTTATCCGTCTTTCAGGGCGGTTGAACCATCTCACGGTATCCGATCTAAGAAGTGGTCTTGATAGGGCTATAAAGGAGGGCGCGATGACGGTGGTCATCGACCTAACGGACGTGGAAAGTATAGATGCGGAGGCTATCAGCATCCTAATGGAGGGGAAACGCAGGTTAGGGCGGGAAGGAAGAGATCTAAAGGTCGTTGGCGCCAAGCCTGCTATACAGCGTGCCTTCTCACGCCTTGGCTTGTCATTCGGAAAGGAGAATAATAATGAAGCTTAAACGTTTCAATGCGATCTTCAAGAGGTATCTCTCGCTGTGGGTGGTTCTATCTAATCTGTGGGTTCGGATTTGGATCGGCCCTCCCATCAGCGGCCCATCATCTTAAGGTTCTGGTCATTCCGCTGGTCTTCGTCATGATTTACATCATGATAATTCCCACTAAGCCGAGGGATTTCGCCAAGGTGGTAAAATCACCCGTCGAGGTCCTGCTCGGAACCTTTATGATCATCATAGCGGCTCCGGTGATAGC
>JAGGXZ010000110.1 GCA_021162805.1 Candidatus Poribacteria bacterium | reverse complement strand
GGTGAGGGATTCTTGGAAGGAGTTTCGTTTGGAGCCTTATTTCTCCTTATCTCCTCTGAGCTATTGAAAAGGGGGTGATAAAACTGGGGTAGATCAGGGTTACGACTGAAAGTTGACAAATAAGCTTCCTGTTTGATATACTCTTTTTTCAGCTTTGAAATTCAGGTAAGGTGATATAACATGTACGCGATCTTCAGATCTGGTGGAAAACAGCATAGGGTTGCGGTAGGCGATCTGATAGACGTTGAAAAGCTTGATGTGCCGGTGGGCGAGAGGATAACAATAGACGATGTGTTGATGGTCTATGGTGACGGCGAAGTGAGAGTTGGCAATCCCAAGGTTGAAGGGGCAGCTATAATCGCCGAGGTGGTCGCCCACGGCAAAGATAGGAAGGTGATCGTCTACAAGTTCAAAAAGCGAAAGAACTACAGGCGCAAAAGAGGTCACAGGCAGTATTACACGAGGCTCAGGATCGAGGAGATAAAGGTCTGAGCCTTTCGGAGGTGTTAGACATGGCTCACAAGAAAGGCGGCGGCAGCACACAAAACGGTCGTGATAGCCGCGCTAAAAGGCTTGGGATAAAGAGATTTGGAGGACAATTCGTCAAGGCGGGTGAGATACTGGTCCGACAGCGCGGAACGAAGATCCATCCCGGCAGAAACGTAGGCCGTGGAGGAGATGATACCCTTTTTGCCCTCACGAGCGGTTATGTCGTGTTCGAAAGGAAGGACAAGAGAAGAAAGAAAGTAAGCGTCTATCCGGAACTACCCGCCCAAATGGCATCAACCTGAGCTCTACCGATATTCCTAAGCTGTGCCTCTTTGAGGAAAATATAGATCGGCTCCTCCTCGAGGAGCCTCAATTTCTATGGGTCATACAGATATCAGATGAGATGCATCTGGACAGAGCTAAAATACATGTAAAAGCCGGTGATGGCGGGAACGGCTGTATAAGCTTTCGAAGGGAAAAGTTCGTCCCCAGAGGCGGACCCGATGGAGGTGATGGGGGTAAAGGAGGAGATGTGATCTTCGAGGCAAGCCCCCACCTCAGTACCTTGATAGATCAGATCTACACCCGACATTACAAGGCTCAAAACGGCGAGCACGGGAAGGGCAAGTTGATGCATGGGAAGGACGGCGAGAATCTCATCGTCAAAGTGCCTGTCGGAACGATCATAAGGGACGCCGAGACCGGAGAGCTGATAGCGGATCTGGACGAGCCGGGCAAAAGGGCGCTCGTCGTCCGTGGTGGAGTAGGCGGCAGAGGCAATGCACATTTTAAAAGCAGCACCTATCAGGCTCCAAGGGTCGCCGAAAAAGGCGAGCCCGGCGAGGAGAAATGGCTCGAGCTGGAGCTGAAACTGATCGCTGATGTGGGATTGGTAGGACTCCCAAACGTCGGAAAATCTTCCCTCTTAGCCAGAGCCTCGGCCGCGAAGCCTAAGATAGCCGATTACCCGTTTACAACCCTCTCCCCGAATCTCGGTGTCGTTCGACTGGCTCCGGAGAAAAGCTTCGTCATGGCCGACATACCCGGACTGATAGAGGGAGCACACGAGGGAGCCGGCTTAGGGGACGAGTTCCTGAGACATGTCGAGAGGACGAAGCTGCTTATCCACATGATAGATGCCTCCGGGTGTGAAGGAAGGGATCCTTTGGAGGATTATCATATCATAAACAGGGAGATATCCCTCTACAACCCCAGATTGTCTAAACTCCCACAGATCGTCGCTTTAAACAAGATCGATCTTCCTCAGGCGAAAGAAAATCTGCCTCGCCTCCTCGAATTCTTCCACAAAGAGGGCAGGAGGGCGCTCCCGATATCGGCACTCACAGGCGAAGGAGTTCATGAACTCCTTTGGGTGACATACGGATTGCTTAAGAGGATAAATGAGATTTTGGCTCGTAAGAGGGAGAGAAAGCACGCGTCGAGCGGCAAACCTGTCAGGAAAAAATCTCCCCCCTTCACAATCAGAAAGGAAGGAGGTAAGTTTGTGGTTGAGGGCGAGAAAGTCAAAAGAGCCGTGGTGATGACTGATTTCGAGAATGAGGAGGCGATCATGCTCTTCCATCGCAAGCTGAGATCCCTTGGGCTCTACTCCGCTCTGAAAAGGTTAGGGGCTAAGGAAGGAGATACCATTCGGATAGGCGATTTCGAATTTGAATATGCAGAGTGAAGATAAACAGTCATGAGCTCGCGAAACGTGGATTTCGACATGGTTAAAAGGATTGTGGTGAAGGTTGGGACCAGCTCGATCGTCAGAAAGGATGATATGGGGCTGGATGAGGAGAAGCTGGATAGGATCGTGGATGATCTCGCATCGGTCAAATCGAGCGGCAGGGATGTGATCCTGGTAACTTCCGGGGCGATAGGAGCGGGGGCCGGCAAATTGGGCCTCAGATCCCGTCCTAGAGATATTCCCACTCAGCAAGCCGCCGCCGCCATCGGACAGAGTCTCCTGATGAACGCCTACGAACGAAGTTTCTCCAGACATGGCATCACCGTCGGTCAGATGTTACTAACAAGAGATGACTTCAGCGACCGGAGGAGATATACGAACATAAGCAACACGCTGATCGCCCTTCTCAGATATGGCGTCGTACCCATAATCAACGAGAACGACACGGTAGCGGTCGAGGAGATCAAAGTCGGTGATAATGATATGCTCTCGGCCTTCACGACGCTTTTGGCAAGGGCTGATCTGCTGGTTATTCTCTCAGACATCGACGGCCTCTACACGGCTGACCCCAGAAAGGAACCCAACGCCAAGTTGGTGGACGTCGTCGAGGAAATAACGGATGAGTTGAGGGCTTTTGCCGGCGGAAAGGGCGGTGAGCTGGGAACGGGCGGGATGGACACCAAACTGGCGGCAGCGGAAGTGGTCATCGGATCGGGCGAGATGATGGTCATCGCCAACTCCTCCATTCAGATGCCTGTCACGAGGCTCCTCAAGGGTGAAAGGATCGGAACCCTCTTCCTGCCAAGGAAGAAGGGAAGGAAATTGCCGGGTAGAAAGCGGTGGATAGCCTACTCCCCGAGAATGAAAGGAGCGGTCAGGGTGGACAGGGGAGCATACGAGGCGCTTGTGAGAAAAGGAGCAAGCTTGCTCGCGTCAGGGATAATAAGCGTTGAGGGAAAATTCGATTTCGGTGATACCATAAGATGTCTGGATGAGAAGGGTAGGGAGTTCGCGAGGGGGCTCACCAATTACAGCTCAGAGGAGATCAAAAAGATCATGGGGCACAAAACCTCCGAGATAGAGTTGATCCTCGGCTACAGGTACTACGATGAGGTGATACACAGGGATAACCTTGTTATCCTTAAGCCGTTACCCTAATTGTAAGCCATCCCTGAAGTCTACAATTTGGCTTCTCTACTGAACTGAAGAAGTTGGCTCACCGGACGAAGGGATATAGTAAGAGTTGAGGAGATGCCTGTAGTTTCCCTCGTTAATTTGACAATGGGAAGGAGTTATGATAAACTCTTCAATAAGCTTTAAGGTGGTAGGGGTTATGAAAAAGCATCTCCTTTATCCAATGCCCACGGCTGACGCAGTGATAGCTATTATCATCATAATACGAATAGCCGCGCCGTGCGTGGTGGGCGGCGGATGAAGGAAATCAATCTTAGTTTCAGGCCCACCGTCGCACAAAGCGATGGTGGGCTTTTTTGTTAAGGAGGTCAACCAAGATGCGATCGGTTGAGATCTACGATACGACGCTGCGAGATGGTAGCCAAGCTGAGGGTATATCCTTCTCCGTGGAGGATAAGTTGCGAATAGTCCAGGAGCTCGATGAATTCGGAATACCATACATAGAGGGAGGATATCCGGGATCGAACCCCAAGGATATCGAATTTTTCAGACGGGTTAGAAATCTAAAGCTGAGAAAAGCCGTCGTCGTTCCCTTCGGCAGCACTAGAAGGGCGGACACCCCTCCGGAGCGGGATACCAATCTTAACGCTTTGCTTGAAACGGAGCTCCCTATGATCACCATATTCGGCAAGAGTTGGAAACTACATGTCAGGGAGGTTCTCAGAACCACGCTCGATAGGAACCTTCAGATCATAGAGGACTCCATGCGATACCTCACGGGCAAAGGCAGGAAGGTCATATATGATGCCGAGCATTTCTACGATGGGTATAAGGACGATCCGGAGTATGCGATTGAAACGCTTAAAGCAGCCGTTCGCGGTGGCGCCTATAGGTTAGTGCTCTGTGATACCAACGGGGGTAGCCTTCCAAGTGAGATAAAAAGGATAACAGAGGAGGTAGCTAAAAGATTTGATGTGCCGTTGGGGATACATGCCCATAACGACTCCGGAATGGCCGTGGCCAACTCCATAATGGCTGTGGAAGCCGGGGCGATTCACGTCCAGGGGACGGTGAACGGATATGGCGAGAGATGTGGTAACGCCGATCTATGCGTGCTGATCCCCAACCTTCAGATCAAGATGGGTATCAGATGCGTCCCCGACGATTCGTTAAAAAAGCTGACCTCACTCTCGATACTTGTGAGCGAGCTGGCCAACCTATCCCATGACGATCGTCAGCCGTATGTCGGCAGAAGCGCCTTCGCCCATAAAGGCGGGATGCATATCGACGCCGTGCGTAAGACCACCAGATCCTTCGAGCATATCGATCCCGCCTTGGTTGGAAATCAGAGGCGTATATTGATCTCAGAACAAGCCGGTAAAAGCGCCATACTGATGAAGGTCGAGGATGAGTTTCCGAACCTCGACAAGAACTCCCCTGAGGCGCAGGAGCTTTTCAGAAGACTTAAGGAGGCCGAGAAAGAGGGATATCAGTATGAGGCCGCTGAAGCATCCTTCAAGCTGTTGGCCAATAAAGTCCTTGGAAGGTATAGACCGCTGTTTGAGGTCCTGGGGTTCAGGATCATCACCGACAGTTTCCTCGTCGACGGCGACCACGTGATCAGATCTGAGGCGACGATAAAGGTGAAAGACCCTAAAGGCAACGTCGAGCATACCGCCGCCGAAGGCGATGGGCCGGTAAACGCTATGGATATGGCGCTCCGAAAGGCGTTGGAGACCTTCTATCCGGAGCTGAAAAACGTCCATCTGACCGATTTCAAGGTGAGGGTGCTCGACAGCCGAGCGGGCACGGCTGCTAAGGTCAGGGTTTTAATCGAGGCCAGCGACGGAAAGGAGGTCTGGGGGACGATAGGGGTTTCGGAAAACATAATCAAGGCGAGCTGGGATGCCCTGGTGGATAGTCTTGAGTATAAATTGTTCAGGACTAGAAAAGGCTGAGAAAATCTTGCCCGCTTCGGATATACCGGTTATAATATAGTGGAGCGATTAAACCGAGGGAGGTTTCAATTCGATGAACGGAAGATCCGGTCTCTCATCGGCAAGGATCACGCTGTTCGTGATATTCATACTCGTCATCTCAATCGTGGGGGTCTACGCCTTCGTGAGGAGCTCCAATGCCAGGATCCCCAGGCAATTTCAGCATTATGAAAGCCTGTTTGCACAGAGGGAATACGGATTATTGGCCGAAGAGTTGCCCAAGTTTATCAAGAAGCACCCCAAATTCGATGGGATACCGAGGGCGTATTTCTATCTCGCCGTATCCCTTCAGGAGAGGGGGGATTATCGCGGGGCGCTGAACGCCTGGCAGAATGCCCTCAGGTTGAACAGTGGGAGGGATATCCTCCACAGGATCTATTACGGTATGGGGATCTGTCACGAGAAAATGAATCAGATCGATCGGGCTGTGGAGAGCTTCTCCAATTGTTTCAAAGTGTTTCCCGATGGACCATTCTCGCCCAAAGCCCTTTACAACCTCGGTCTTCTCTACGGCAGGAAGGGAAATCTCTCCGGGGCGGTCGAAAGCTTCAAGACGCTGTTGGAGCGATTTCCGAGTGATCCCCAGGCAAAAGATGCGGCGGATACCCTTGGCGATTTAAATCTGAAATACATCCTTAAGGTGACTTCCATTCAATATGAAGTTAAGAGGGGGGACTCGCTTAAACTCATAGCCCGCAGGTTCAACAGCACGCCTGAGATGATAATGAGGGCCAGCAGGCTTAAATCGCATCTTCTCAGGGTCGGTCAGACGCTCAACGTGCCCCGCCCGGAGTTCACGCTGGAGGTGGATCTAAGCGATAAGCTATTACTGCTGAAATACAAGGGCTTTGTCGTTAAAACCTACCCCATAGGGATCGGCGCTCCGGAAACGCCAACTCCGACGGGCGAATTCAGGATAAGGAACAAGATCGTCAACCCGACATGGTACTCCCCTGATGGACCTATACCTCCGGGAGATCCCAATAACCTGCTCGGCACGAGATGGATGGGGATATCGAGCCAGAAGGTCAGCCTCTCCAAAGGCTACGGCATACACGGCACCACTAAGCCCGAATCGATAGGCAAGGCTCAGAGCGACGGATGTATAAGGATGCTGAACGGGGATGTGGAGGAACTCTTCGGCCTCGTAACCATCGGGACGCCTGTAATCATAAAGGAGAAAATCAAGAGGAGAATCTGGTTCACACCCATGCGGGAAAGGCGTGGTGGAGATGTCTCGTCTGGCCAAATTGGTCAAGGATAGGCTGGATGTGATCGTAGATCGGAGCGCATCCCTCATATCCAGGATCGGAGCCTATTCGAGCCGTCCCATAGATGAGCTTCGCTATAACGTAAGATCCCTTCTTGAGGGTATGCTGATGCTCATAGAAAGGGGCGAGAAAGGGAAGCTGGAAAACTCCCTTTCGCAGGTGGCTAAGCTTAGAGGCTCGCTCGATTTCAAACTCGGTGACGTCCAGAGGGCTCTTATCACAACCCGGGATGTGATCCTCTCAGAGGCGGGGGATCAGGTGAGTGATCCAGAGGAGATGTTCTCGCTCCTCAAGGAGCTTATCCGATACTACGATCTGATACTATGCCGTTACTCGGATATGTATCAGGAGGTCGTGAGGGCCAAGACGGAGGAGATCACGCGTGTAAAGGAGGAGGCAAAGCTCGACAGGCTTACCCTTATAGGTAAGATGGCCGCTAAGGTGGCACATGAGATCAGAAATCCGATTAGTTCCATAAATCTTAACCTAGAACTCTTGGAAGACGAGCTTGAGGGGTTTAAGGGGAGAGTTCAAACGGAGGAAGCCGAGGAACTGGTTAGATCCATTCGGGAGGTGTTAGATGGCCTGTCCAGGTTTGTCCAGGATTATCTCCAGTTCGCCAGGCTTCCCAGCATGGAGTTCAAACCCCACGACATCAACTTCATCCTGGAAAACCTGTTGAGTTTTCTCTCTACGGAGATCCGCGACAGAAGGGTAGAGCTTATAACCGATTTCGACGAAGATATCCCACCTATGATGCTGGATGAGGATCAGCTCAACAGGGCGTTGATGAACGTGCTTAAAAACTCCATCGAAGCCATGCCTGATGGAGGGAGGTTGATCGTCAGCACCAAGCTGAAAGGCGATATGGCTGTTATAAATATATCTGACAGCGGCGCTGGGATAGATAGGAGCGAGTGGGATAAGATATTTCTGCCCTTTTATTCGACCAAGAAGAATGGGACCGGCCTGGGCTTGCCCCTAGCCGATCAGATTATCAGGGAGCACGGCGGTTCTATCTCACTCACAAGCGCCCCTGGCAAGGGAACGACCTTCACGATTTCGCTCCCGGTGCCCGGAAGGAGGTAGGTGGGATCATGCATCTTCCCAATACCGTTTTGATCGTCGACGATGAAGCGCCTCTCAGGATCTCCCTCACGAAGATACTCAGGAAGGCAGGTTATGAGGTTAAGGAGGCTCCCAGCGGCGAAGAAGCGCTTGAAATAGTCAGACGGGAGCCCGTCAGCGTGGTTCTAACCGATTTGAAGATGCCTGGCATGGATGGCGTGCAGCTCCTCAGGGCGATAAAGGCGATCTCCCCCGAGGCTGAGGTCATCCTCATGACGGCTTACGGCACTATAGAGACCGCCGTTGAGGCGATGAAAGAAGGCGCATATGATTACATCGAGAAACCCCTCAGACGGGCAAAGGTGCTTAAAACCGTCGCCAATGCCATGGAAAAACAGGTGTTACTGATGGAGAACAGGTATCTCCATCAGCAACTGGAGGACGCCCGGAACGCCAAACGGATCATAGGTCAAAGCGAACCCATGAGACGCGTGATGGAGATCGTCCATCAGGTTGCACCTTCCTCGGCCACCGTTCTGATAGAGGGGGAAAGCGGAACGGGCAAAGAGGTGATCGCCAACGCCATACATTACCTAAGCGACCGGAAAGATAAACCCTTCATCAAGGTCAGTTGCGCCGCCCTGCCCGAAACGCTGTTGGAGTCGGAGCTGTTCGGTCATGAGAGGGGGGCTTTCACGGGGGCCGATAGACGCAAACCAGGCAGATTCGAGCTGGCCGACGGCGGGACGCTCTTCCTGGACGAGATCGGCCTGATGCCCCTCCACCTTCAGGTGAAGCTCCTCCGTGTTTTGCAGGAGCATGAGTTTGAAAAGCTCGGTGGAACCGAGACGATCAAGGTGAACGTCAGGTTAATAGCGGCGACAAACGTGGACCTCGCCGAAGCAGTTAGAGAGGGTTCCTTCCGTGAAGATCTATACTACAGACTCAACGTGATCAACATCAAACTTCCCCCGCTCAGGGAACGCAAGGAGGATATACCGCTGCTGGTGGATCATTTTATCAGGATATACAGCGATAAAAACTCAAAGCCGCTCAGGGGGATATCCAAAGGCGCCATGTCTGCTCTGATGCGGTATGAATGGCCGGGAAACGTCAGAGAACTGGAGAACGTCATAGAGCGAGCTGTGGTGCTCTCAAGAGATGAGGTGATAGATGAGGGAGATCTGCCCGAATATATAGTCGAGGGAGAGGAGGAACCAAGACTCATCACTATTCCGATCGGAACCCCCATGGACGAGGTGGAGCGGATAGTCATAAACGAGACGCTGAAACACACCAAAGGAGATAAGATGCTGGCCGCTAGACTTCTCGGCATATCCTATAGGACGATTTACAGGAAGTTAAACGAGTAAATCAAGGAGTTGCCGCTCGTGGAGGAAAGGACGAGGTCTATCGTCCGCGGGAGAAGGAAACTGATTGACAACATGTCAATCTGAAACCGGCTGTCAACCTCGAAAAAGTGACAAAATTACACATGGATGTGAGAGGGAAAGGTGGGAGCGATCCTCCCGCCTTTTCATATGCGATTCCGACGATGTGAAATCGATGGCACGGGGATTGCTATATGTAAATTATGGAGCGCTGAAATCCGATGCGTTTCCGCTAATATCGGCATGCTGGAGCTCGAGTGAGCGTTGAACTGCCGGCAGTGGTATGTTGGATTCGTAAGATTCGGAAGCGTATCGGAGTTAGCTTCTAGCCCTCCGACTCCCCCCTAGATGGCGTAGGTGCCCAACCTACGCCATTTTTTTATCCTCTTTTAAAAGGCCGGTAGTCTCCCCTAATCGTGTTGGTGTATAATAGATACACATCAAGCGATTGGGGGATAGAAAATGGAACACACACGATTGGTTTCGCCCGGTTCCTTCTGCTGGAACCCAGATTGTCCTGACTACG
>JAGGXZ010000109.1 GCA_021162805.1 Candidatus Poribacteria bacterium | reverse complement strand
TAGGGGATGCAGGATATGACGGGGAGGCAAATTATGACGATGTTGAGAGGATACTGGATGCCAAGCTAGTTTGTGCAGTTAACCCTAGGAGAGATGCTGATTTGAAGGATCTGCGAGGGAAAGGAGAGCTTAGTCAGGAGAAGCGCAAGCAGCTAGAGGAGAGCAATAGCAACAGAGCAAGAGGTATATTGTTATATCTGACTAAGAAGGAGGAGCTATATGGAAGGAGGATATGGATTGAGCAGAGCATCGGCATTCTCACTACTTTCCTATCTATGAAGGATATCCCATATTGGGTCAAGGGGTGAGGAAAGTAGCTAGGTGGGTGTTCGATCACATATTCGCATTTGTCTGCATCGCATATTGTAACAAGAAGCATAGTCGTCGGATTCGTCAGGTCGCTCCGTACCTGATCTGACGAGTATTTATTGCAAACCCTATATTTTATATTCATCTAGCCTCTTTGTCTACTCCCCCTTACCTACAAAATTTTCATACACCCTTTCAGATCTCCCATCCATATACATATACACCTGATACGGAGTCCTGTATCCCAGTGCCTGATGCAGCCTCTCAATAGCCTCAGGGACGGTTTCGTAATCACTCAGATACACCTCCTCTCTATGAAGATGTTATCCCATACCCTTCCTCTGCCACACATGCTTATCTGGATTCCCTCCTCCTTAAGCCTTCCCGTGAAAGCAGAGCTTGTGAACTGGCTCCCCTGATCTGTGTTGAATATCCTAGGCTTCCCCTTCATGAGGGCTCTCTGCAGCGCTGAAAGGCAGAAATACCCATCAAGAGTGTTTGAAACCTGCCAGGATAGAAGATATCTGCTAAACCAATCCATTGTATGTGATGTCGCTGCACCATACCTCATCTGGCCTCACTATCTTCATCCCCTCCAGCGCCATCTCCCTCATCAGTCTCTCCACCCTCTTTGATCTGAGATAGGCCGTCATTCTTGGAACACCGTAAAACGGGGTCTTTGTGTATTGCTCATCTATAAGGCGCATCAGGTGCAAGTTGTATGTGTAACTCACGAATCTGCCGTGATTGGGGTGAACACTTTCCGTTGGATTGCCTACTGTTACCCTCGTAGGCGCTCCTACGGTAGCTCGCCTCTCAACCTTCCTCTTCGTATCCGCTTTGCGACGGCATCGTATGACATGTTATACTCCTCGCTCAAATCCCCGTAGCTCCTCCCCTCGAAGACCCATTTCCTCATCATCTCCCTATCCATCTCGCCTGATCCATCGCAAGGTTGAAGGCTAGATCGGAAGGAGGAGGGTCTTCTCGGCTTTCTGAGATGCAGATACGCCCTGAGGAAAGCCTCCTGAGCTATCTCCTCCGCGTCGAAGGGGTCGGTGATGAGGGAACAGAGGGCGCTGCAGACCGAGTCGAAGTATTTCTCCACCAGTTTGCAGAACGCAGAGCTATCGCCTGAGATGGCTTTTTGTATCAGATGCTCGTCCTTCATGATGTTCCTCCATATATATAGACGTAATTTCGGACGGAGGTTGGACGGAAAATTTTCATTCGTAATACACGCTAGCGCTCTCAGGCGGCGTGATTCAGCCTCGGCTGATGGGGACATCCTCAGTATACTATCGGATCGATCATATGTAAAGCGATGCTGAAATACAGGTTGCCTTGGAGGAGCTCGATCCCTTCATCATCCACCGTTCCTGGGCGGAACCGAGAGCCGATTTAACCCTTGTGCCCACCGAAGAAGCGAAGGCCCAACTCATATGGCTCGGGGTGAATGCTTGATCCGGTAACCTTCTGCAGGGGCAGGCCTTCATACCTGCCCCTGATCCGGTTATTCTGAAGTATTTCTGCCTTTCAATCTAGCTGAGATCCGTTCGAAAACCGTGTATATAACCGGCACGAAGAAGAGGGTCAGGAAGGTGGAGACGGTCAATCCGCCGACGACCGCCCTGGCAAGCGGTGCCCTAAGTTCAGCGCCGGATCCCAACCCGATGGCTATCGGGATCATGCCGAAGATCGTGGTCAAAGCCGTCATCAAAACCGGCCTCATCCTTCTCCTACCGCCCTCTATCACGGCCTCCATCAATCCCATATCATATTTCCTTCGCAACAGGTTGATGTAGTCCACCATGACGATGCCGTTATTGACCACAATTCCCGCCAGCATTATGGCCCCCGAAAAGGAGAGGATGCTTAACGTCGTTCTCGTTAGGGCGAGCATCCAGATAACCCCGATGACGGCGAGGGGGACGGTGAACATGATGATGAACGGATCGATGAGCGATTCGAACTGTGCCGCCATGACGGCATAGACCAGGAAGATAGCGCCGATGAAGGCGATGCCGAGCCACCTGAAGGATTCCCTCTGTTCCTTGGCAGAGCCGCCGAACTGGATGGCGAAATCGCTGGGAATCTTCAACTTCCCGCTTCTCTCAAGCGCCTCTATCTTGTCCCTTATCTCCCTCGTGGCGCTCCCCAGATCTCTTCCCTTCAACCCTGCCGTCACGGTAATATATCTCTCCTGCTTCTTGCGCTCGATCGTGATAGGTCCGTAGCTCCGATCGATCCTGGCTACGGAGCTAAGCGGGATGAGAGTTCCAGTCGGGGTAGGGATCAGCAGCGATTTGAGGACGTCCAGATCGGATCTATTATCCTTCTTGAGCCTCACCCTTACGTCATATTCATCTCCTCCCTCTCGATATCTGGTTGCGACCGTTCCCTGGACGTAACTCTGGATCGTATTTGCGATCATCGCCGCGCTCAGCCCCCTGGAAGCGGCTGCCTGGCGATCTATGATGATATGGTATTCGGGCAGGGGTTTATCCACCGCCACGTGGACGTTATAAACGCCTCGAACGGTCTGGAGTACATCTTTGATCTTATCGGCGATCTGGATGGCTTTCTGCCGGTCATAGCCGTATATCTCGATGATGATCGGCGCTCCGCCGAAGGCTTCCATCATATAGGAAGCCGACACCGCCGTCACCTCAATCCCCGGTGTATGGCCTATCTCCTTCAATATCTGCGTCTCGATCTCCTTCTGCGACCGCTTTCGCTGATCGGGATCGGTCAGCCTGATTATGATCGTGGCGGAATGTTCCCCAGCACCTCCTCTGAACATAGCTGATATCCCCTCTCCGGTACCCACGGTCGTTAAAATCGCTTCCAGATCCTTCCCACAGACCTCTTTGATCTTCTCCTCCATCTGCGAGACGGCCTTTATGGTCTCCTCGAGCCTCGTTCCCACGGGCAATTTAACTGAAAACTGAAGCCTTCCTACATCCGTTTCAGGTATGAATTCGGTACCGACCAACCTGAGAGGATAGACCATGAGGATCGACCCGATGAAGATGAGGGCGACGATCGAGATAACGATCTTTTTATGGTTTAGAGCCCATTCCAGCGAGTTCCTGTATCTCTCCTCCAAAACCTTCTGCCAGCGGGCGAGAGCTTTGAAGAATCTGTTTCTATCACCGACCTTCAAAAACCGCGAGCACATGAGCGGTATTAAGGTCATAGCGACGAAAAGGGAACAGAGCAGGGCGAAGACGACAACTAAAGCCATATCCCTGAAGATCAGGCCGGTTATACCGGGGACGAGGACGATCGGCAGGAAGACGGCAACCGTGGTTATGACTGATGCCGTTATAGCGTTTATGACCTCGGATGTCCCGATGCTGGCAGCCTGTCTGGCCGATTCTCCGCTTTCGCGGTGTCTGAAGACGTTTTCCAGAACCACGATGGCGCTATCGACGAGCATTCCGATCGCCAGCGCTAATCCTCCCATCGTCATCATGTTCAACGTCATCCCGCGCCAACCCATCACCAGAAAGGTTATGATGATGGATGTGGGTATGGCAACTGCTATGATGATGGTGCTCCGGAAGCTGTGCAGAAACAGCAACAACACCAGGACGGCGAGTATGGCTCCCTGTATAGCAGCGGTTCTGAGGTTGGCCAGAGATCTGTTTATTATCCTGGCCTGATCCATGATGATGCTCAAATTGACCCCTTCTCCAACCAGCTCCCTGTTAAGCCTTTTGATCTCCTTCTTGACCTTACCGACCGTTTCGACGGTGTTCGCGCCGGACATCTTACGGACCCTTATGATCACGCCTGGTTTGCCGTTCACCCTATCCTCTGTGCTTTTCTCTTTGAAGGAGTCAACCACCTCGGCTATATCGCGCACGTAAACGGGGGATATCCCCGGCTTAACCACCACATTTTTGATCTCATCCACCGATTTGAACTGCGCCGTTGTCCTGAGCAGCGTCGATGTAGGCCCCTCCTTAATGTTACCGGCGGGCAAATTTAAGTTCTCCATCCTCAGAGCGTTTATCACCTGATTGATCGAAAGGTCGTGTGCAGCGAGCTTGCGGTGATCCACGATCACCTGTATTTCCCTCTCAGCTCCTCCCTCCACCTGAGCTGCCGCCACGCCGTCTATCCTCTCCAGAGCCGGTACGATCTTATCCTCGGCTATCTTCCTTATCTCCGCGGCCGGTCTGTTCCCGGAGACGCCGACGAAGACGATGGGTATTATCGAGGGATCGAACTTGAAGACCAGGGGCTTGCTCGCCTCATCCGGGAGGTAATCCTCTATCATCCCTATCTTCTCTTTCACGTCCAAGGCTGCCGCGTCCATGTCGGTGCCCCATTCGAATTCGACCATGACGATCGAGATCCCCTCTTTGGAGACCGAGGAGACCTCTTTAACGTGGCTGACGGTGCTGACCGCCTCTTCGATCGATCGGGTGATCAACGTCTCGATGTCCTCCGCCGACACGTTCTGATAAGAGGTCATAACGGTGATCACCGGATACTCTATATCAGGCAACAGCTCCGGCTTGAGCCTGAGGGCCGAGACCAGCCCTAAGACGATAAGGGCTAAAAAGAGCATCGTGAAGGCAACGCCCCTTCTTATCGCCAGATCATGTATCTTCATCTCTCCTACCTCCCCTTCACCTTCACCACATCGCCGTCCTCAAGCTGGTTCCCCCCGGCCACGACAACCAGATCCTTTTCCGTGATCCCCTCCGTTATCTCAGCGTTCCACTCGTCGGTCAAACCGACCTCGACCGCTCTTTTGACCGCCTTGCCGTTTCGCACGACGAACAGGAAGCTGCTGCCGTTTTCGTTCAGAAGGGCTGTTCTGGGGACGAGAAGGACGTTGCGATGTACTTCGATCGGGAGGACGACATCGGCCGACATACCGGGCTTAAGCTTCCCCTGAGCGTTGTCAAGATAGATCTTGATTCTGACTGATCTGGAGGTCGGGTCGACGACAGGGCTGACGTAGTCCACCTTGCCCTGAAAGCTCCCCGTGACCGTTTTGATGAGGACGGGCATTCCCTCCTTCAGGTACGGGATCTCGCTTTCCGAGACGGTGGTTACGATCTTAACTTTGTCCATCTTGACCATGCTGAACATACCCACACCCGGGGCAACCATCGCTCCCTCATCGACCATTCTCTGAACTATCACTCCGTCGAAAGGTGCGGTAACTGTAGCGTCTTTGAGCCTTTGACGGGCGAGATCCAAGGCGGCTTTAGCCTGCTCATATCTGGACTCCGCCGTCGTGATCTCCAACCTCCACGTCTCGGCATCGAAGGATGCTTTAGCCAGATCATATGCGGCCTGAGCCTGTTGAACTCTGGACTCGGCGAGTTTGAGATCCTTCTCCCAGCTTCTGGTCTGCGCGTAAAGCTTGGCCAGTTTCAGGTTGGCCTCAGCGCTTCTGACCTGCGCCTCCATCGCCCGGATATCCTCTTCACGAGCGCCCTTCTTGACGATGGTCAATTGCTGTAGGGCGGCTTCGTACTGGGCTTTAGCGACCTTATACTGCATCTCGGCGCCATCCATCGTCTGCTTGCTTATGACCTCCTGCTCATAAAGCGCGCTCATTCGCTCATAGTTCTCGCGGGCGTTATCTAACGCAGCCTTAGCCTGCTCAACCATGGATTCCATCCGCTTTATCTCCTCAGGCCTTGCGCCCCTTTTGATCTTTTCGAGATTGGCCTTCAGGGCATCGAGTCCCGCCTCGGCCTGTCTGATCCTAGCTTGGACGCTTGCTTCAGATATATCCTTGACCTGTTCAAGTCCGACCTGAGCGGCTATCAGAGCGGCCTTGGCCTGTTTGAGCTGGGATTCGGCCTTTATCTTAGCCAGCTTTCGGGCTTGCTCCAAAGCAGCCTCGGCCGATTTCAATGCGGCTAAGGCCTGCTTAACCCCCAGATCCAGCTCGACATGTTCTATCACAGCGAGCGGATCGCCTTTTTTGACGATCTGCCCCTCATCGACCAGAATCCTCTCTATTCTTCCGCTTGCCTTCGGGACGATCTTCACCTTCCGATCGGGCTCAACCGACCCGACGAGGGTGATTTCTCTCCTTATCTCTCCAACCTTCGGTTTGGAAACCGCCACGAGCTTTTCAAGCTTCATCCCCGCCCCGCCTCTCATGGGAGGTTGAGCGTGAGCGAGGGGGAAGGAGAGCAACATCAGCGTTGAAATGAGAATGTAGCCCCAAATTCTCCTTGTCATTTTTATTCCTCCCCTATGGCCTTTTTGATCTTAGCAGTTGCGAGGGCATAGTCATGCAAAGCCTGATAATAGCTGAGCTCAGCCTGCATGAGGGCGAGCTCGGCATCGGTGAGCTGCACCGAGGTGATCAGCCCGTTTTTATACTGCAGGTTTGCCATTCTCAATCCTTCTTTTGCCTGCCGAACCGTCTCCTTCTGAGCTTCAAGGAGCGATTTCGCCTCCATCAGGGAAAGATAGGCGGCTTTCACCTCTAATCTAATTCCATCCTCAAGCTGCTGCATCCCCAACCTCATCTGATTCACGGTCGATTTCGCCTCCTTTACCCTCGCCACTCGGCTGAAGCCGGTGAAGATGGGCAGATCGGCTCTCACCATGACGCTCCATGTGGTTTGACCCTCCTGCTTTTCATTGTCCGAGTAGCCGTAATTCCCGATAAGCGAGACCGTCGGCAGGAAGGAACCTTTGGCGATCGAGACCAGCCTCTCCATCGCCTCTACCTGCAGCCTCATGGATTTCAGATCTGGTCTCCTTTCGATCGCCCTGTCGATCAACTCATTGAGATTGAGTTTGAACTCAGGGGTTTGAAATTCACCTTTCACCTCTATATCCTCCGGCCCTTCGAACCCGATCGTCATTTTGAACCTCTCCTTTGCGAGCCTCAAAGCGTTCTGCGCTTTGATAAGGCGAGATTTAATGTTTGCCAGTTGAACCTTGGCACGTAACAGATCATATCTGGTAGCGGTTCCGGCCTTGACCAGCCTTTCAGCCATTTTGTAGTGCTCTTCCGTCTGCTTGAGAGCCTTTCGGGAAACGTCGAGGAACCTTTCGGCCAACAATACGCCATAGAAGGCCTCCTTAACATCATAGATCAGCCTCTGTCTCGTCGCCTCCCTCTCCATCCTCGCCGCCTCGAGCGATAACCGCGCCTGTCTGATGGAATTATAGATGGTTCCGCCCGCGAATAGCGTCTGTTGCAGCGTAGTGCCGGCCTGGAAGTTCTTCTTGGCGCCCATCGTGAAGGTCATCTCCTGCGATCCTAACCCGAAGGTTGATCCTCCCATATCGGCTCCCATGCCGGGGACCCCGCTTTGATCATAAGGCGGGGCGGGATTAGGCGTGGATATTTTCCCCGTGGGCAGGGTCGGGGTTGGTATTTCAAGCGTGACCTTCGGGAGTTTACCGTTATAGAGATACGAGGCATTGGCGGAAACCTTAGGCAGCAGATTCGCCCTTGCCTCGGCCAACTTCGCCTCGGCTGATTTCACCTTCTCCTCAGCCGCCTTCATGGCCTTGCTGTGCTGAAGGGCATACTCGAGGCTCCTTTGAAGCGTAAAGACCTCAGGATCGTCGCTGAAAGCGGTCGGGCATAAAATCGACACGACGAAGAGGATCACAATGGATCGCCTGATCATCTCGCTACCTCCTGATAATGATATCCCTCTTTTCACCCCTGCGAGCCATCTCGACCTCCCATGTTGACTGACTGGTCAGTATTATAACATTATACATCTCAGCATGTCAAGTCGATATCTAATTACAACGCTCAAATCTCCTTTGAGTGTAGCGGTTATCCATGAGGAGGAACAAGGGGAAGGGAAATTCGTTGCACGTTCAACGTTTAACGTTGAAACGTTTTCCGCTTCCGGTCCCTCGTTCCTTCTCTCGGATCTCTGCTACACCTAACGATAATATGAGCGAATTACAAACCCACGCTGGAAGTTCAAGGAAGGAGATCATTTGATGACCACCATCTTCCCTATACCTTTGAAAGGCCCCGCCTTCAACACATAATAGTAAACCCCGCTTGACACCTCCTCTCCGAACATGTTCCGCCCATCCCACCGTGCTGCCATCATCTTACTCTCATAAATCCCCTTCGGCTGCAAACCTAGATCCAGAACCCTTACAAGGTGAAATCCCATGTCATAGATCTCTATGACAACTCGGCTTCTCTCCCCCAACTCATACGGAATCCATACCTCCCCGTTGAACGGATTCGGATAGCTCTGATGAAGGGCATATCTAACCGGCATAGATGGCATTGAAACCTTGATGACATCAGATGGAACACGTTCACCTGATATATCAATCCTTTCCACATAGTAATAGTACGTCTGACCCGGAGATACGTCCCTATCAACATATGTATAACCACCAGGAAAAGCTGATCCTTCACAACTCCCTATGAACTTCTTCCGTCTGTATTCTCTTTCCCCAGATTCCCTCCTATACACGACGAATCCCACATCATCCGCATCCACCTCAACTTTCCACCGGAGGATCACCTTTCCTTCCCTCACATCTCCTCTGAGCATCACGGCCTCTACCGGTAATGACGAATCTCCATCACTGCCGATCGTGAACTGGCTGAATCCGCTTATTCCCTCAAACCTGACCTCTCCTGTGGCCGAGTCCGCACTCACCGCACTGGCAACCATACTCCAACTGCCTGTGCTGTTGCCCTCTCTCCTGAAAAGCTTCAGATTACCAGGGTTGGCCTCATCCCCAGGCCCGATCATACCAGGGCCTAAGATGAAGCTCAGATTCGTCTCTATCCCCTCAGGCCCATCTATTACCCAATATCTATTCAATACACTTCTTACCCCTGCCGGCTGCATTCCCTCCGGTCTCTTGTCTATGAGCGTAACACGGACTTTACCCCCTGAGCTGTTGGAGGTAAAATCCATCTTAACTTTCACCCCTTTGAAATCCACAATGTTGGAACCCGATGTTATGACATGTGCCTCGCATCTACCCAATTCTGCAGTATGCTCTCTCCCTTCATTTAGCTTCGCCCTGACTATCTCCAGAGGGCTGGTGCCATCCGCCACGTCATCGAACACGACATAGGCAAACTCCCCTTCTCCCCTATACGGCATCGCCCGCGTGAGGGCTATCCTGATCTCCGAGCCCTTCACCCTGTAGGCCACAGATGACCCCTCTGCAACCGTCCCGTTCAGCTCAACTCCAACCGCCTTGACAACCTCCGGATCATACCTCACCCTTATCTCCGCCGAGATGATTCCAAGTCCTGTCATATCGCTCACATATAGAGGCACTTTAACCCCTTTATCCCCTTGTGAGACGGTGATCTCATCCTGTATTGAGAGAAAAACCACAGACCCTTCGCTCAGCCCTGTTAACATCATCAGGCATATCGATAATAATATGATCGATCTTCTCATCACGAACTCCTCCTATTTGACCACGCACATCCTCCTCACATCGGTGTAACTTCCAGCTTGAAGCTGATAGAGGTATACGCCGCTTGAGACGGGGCATCCGGATCTATCCCTTCCATCCCAGTATGCCGCTTTACCTCTATC
>JAGGXZ010000108.1 GCA_021162805.1 Candidatus Poribacteria bacterium | reverse complement strand
GAGGTAACGCCGACAAGGGGGATCGAGATCATGTGAAACGTCCTGTTCGTCATCTCACCCTTCATCTTGAAATCCCCGATGGCCGGGACGCCTATGGGATTTCTAATGCCGTTTTTTGGGAAGATCGTCTTGTTTCCGGCTAAATCCTCCGCTATGATGCAGTAGATCAGCCCGGTCTGGGGCATCTCAACTTCGGCTGAGAAAAGTTCTCCCTTCCTCCTCATCTCGACGGATTTGATCTCGGACTCACCGCCGGCCCTGTATAGAAGCTTGACGGATTTGAGCTCCGAGAAGTCCTTCACCTCGGCTGAGATAACCACTTTCTCCCCGGCTTTTTGGGGCTCAAGGGGCGTATGTGATATAAGGGGCGGGCTTACATCTATGACGGTGATTTTCACGACGGTTGCATCCTCGCCGCCTTTGCCGTCCGAGACCTTGAATATGATCTTATGCACCCCAACCTGATCGGGTTTCGGTCTCCATATGAACCTGCGATTTAGGAAGGCGGCGCCCTTCGGCAGATTCTCCGCCGAAAAGGTTAGTGGGTCTCCATCGGGATCATATCCGTTAACCGTAAACTGGAGCAGCTCTCCCTCCTTCACCGATTTATCGCCGATGTCGGCTATCTTGGGCTTTCGATTCGCATCCTGAACGGTTATCCTCACCTGTTCGGAATCCTCACCGCCTCTCCCGTCGGAGACCTTGAAGGTGACGAGGTATTCACCTGCCTGATCAAAATCGGGCGTCCAGGAGAATTTCCGCCCGATGAAACTCGCTCCTTTTGGCAACTCCTCCGCTGAATACACCAGGTTATCCTTATCGGGATCAGATGCGGATAGGATGAACTCCAGTGTTTCCCCTTCCTTTACGCCCTTCGAGCCGATGGCTGCTAAGACAGGGTTTCTGTTGACATCCTTAACCGTGATCTCGACTCTCTCGGAATCCTCACCGCCCTTTCCATCCGAGATCTTAAAGGTAACGTGATATATCCCTGATTGGCTGAAATCGGGTTTCCAGTTGAACCACCGATTTGAGAACATCGCCCCCTTGGGTAGCCCTTCCGCAGAGAAAGTCAGGGGATCTCCGTCAGGATCACTCCCGCTGACCTGAAATCGGAGTAACTCCCCTTCCTTCACAGATTTGTCTTCGATGCTCGTCAGGATAGGATCTCTGTTCACATCCTGGACGGTTATCTTCACCTGCTCTGAGTCTTCTCCGCCTTTCCCATCAGATACCTTGAAGGTAACCAGATACTCTCCTGATTGTTCAAAACCGGGCTTCCATGAGAATTTCCCCTCTGTGAAGTTAGCTCCTTCTGGCAATCCCTCCGCAGAAAATGTAAGAGCATCTCCATCTTCGTCATCGGCTTCGACTGTGAATTGAAGGGGTTCTCCCTCCCTCACGCTCTTCGAGCCGATAGGAGCTAAAACAGGAGACCTATTCAAAGCACCGACGATTATCCTGACATCTTCTGAATCTTCCCCTCCATTGCCGTCAGAGACCTTAAAGGTGACGTGATACTCCCCGATCTGCTCGGAGGAGGGTTTCCAACTGAACTTTCCATCCGAGAGGATAGCACCTTTGGGCAGCCCCTCGGCGGAATATATCAGGCTGTCGCCGTCGGGATCGGTGGCGGACAGGGCGAACTCCAGTAATTCCCCTTCTTTCACGCTTTTCGTCCCGATAGCCTTCAGGATCGGTTTTCTGTTAACATTTTCAACTGCGATCTCAACCTTTTCGCTGTCCTGACCCCCTTTGCCATCTGTCACCTTGAATGTGACATAATAGGTCCCCGCCTGATCATAAGAAGGCCTCCATGAGAATTTCCCATCTATGAAGCTCGCTCCCTCAGGCAGTCCCTCTACAGAATACACCAGATTATCCTTATCAGGATCAGATGCAGCCAGGATAAACTCCAACGTTTCCCCTTCCTTTACACTCTTTGAGCCGATAGCTGTTAAGACAGGACTTCTATTGACATCCTTAACCGTGATCTCGACTCTCTCGGAATCCTCTCCTCCTTTCCCATCTGAAACTTTAAAGGTCACATGATAGATTCCCGCCTGATCATAGGTAGGTTTCCACGAGAATTTCCCGTCCGAGAAGCTCGCCCCTTCTGGTAATTCCTCCGCAGAATAGATCAAGCTATCACCGTCGGGATCTGTGGCTGAGAGTGTGAATTGGAGCAATTCTCCTTCTTTGATGCTCTTCGCATTTATGGTTTCCAAGATCGGTTTTCTGTTCACATCTTCGACTATGATCTCCACCTTTTCGCTGTCCTGACCATCTTTGCCATCTGACACTTTGAACGTGACGTGATAAGTTCCCGCCTGATCAAAGCTAGGTGTCCATGAGAACTTCCCGTCTGTGAAGCTCGCTCCCTTCGGCAACCCTTCCGCTGAGAACGTAAGAGTATCCCCATCCTTGTCGGTAGCCTCAACGGTGAACTGGAGGGTTTCTCCTTCCTTCACTCTCTTCGATCCAATAGGAGTTAAGACAGGAGGGTAGTTTGAAACCAGAACGGTTATCTTGACCTCCTCTGAATCCTCTCCTCCCTTGCCATCGGATACCTTAAAGGTGATGTAATACTCTCCAATCTGTGCAGGGGAAGGTTGCCAGCTAAATTTTCTGTTGGAAAAACTTGCTCCTTTCGGCAATCCCTCTGCGGAGAAGGTAAGCTCATCTCTATCTGGGTCGATAGCCTCAACTGTAAACTCAAGCACCTGTCCTATTTTCACGCTTTTATCGCTGATAGGAGATAATTCAGGTGGTCTATTCACATCCATAACTGTAATCTCCACCTTCTCGATATCTCTTCCTCCCTTCCCGTCCGACACGATGAAGGTAATAGAGTAAGTGCCTGCCTGTTCATAGGTAGGTGTCCAAGTGAAAACTCCATCTTCGAACTTCGCCCCGTCAGGCAGTCCTTCAGCGGAAAAGCTCAAATCATCCTTATCCGGATCTATCGCCGACACGGTGAACTCCAGTCGCTCACCCTCCCTTATGTTTCTTGCTCCAATACTTGAGAGCTCCGGTTTCCTGTTCACATCTGTGACCGTAATCTTCACCCTCTTGGTGTCCTCACCGCCTTTTCCATCCGACACCTTGAAAACCACGTGATATTCCCCAGCTTGGTCAAAACCGGGTTTCCATGAAAATTTCCCCTCTTTGAATGTCGCTCCCTTTGGTAATTTCTCAGCAGAAAACACGAGCTTATCTTCGTCTGGGTCTGTCGCACTCACGTTAAATTCGAGAAGCTTGCCCTCTTCAACGTTTTTATCCTCAATGGGCTCTAAAGCGGGAGGATAGTTCAAAGTCAAGTTGATCAACGTTTTTGCGGATTTGACCTCATCTTCCGAGACCACATGTGAGGATTCGCTGAGCAGGTTACCTTCGGTATCCTTCACAGTTACTTTTATCACATCGCCTGTTTTCACAACGATCCCGCCCTCGTAGTCGATAAAAATAACGGCATACTCACCGCTTTTACCCGTTTTCGACCTTTTAACCAACCCCATTGTCTCGTTTACGACGGTTACCTCCAGTCCCTGGACCGGAGCTCCGTCCTGCTTTTTCACTATACCGCCTACCGTGAAAATCCGGGCGGAGATGCCGAGGACTGTTGAAGCAACCATTAAGCTAAGGACGATTACAAAAGTAAAGCTTGCTCTCTTCATCTTAAAACCACCGCTTTCTTCACATCTTTGAACTTACCTGCCTGCATTTCGATGAAATAGACTCCTGAGGTAACGAACTCACCTTTCTCATTCCGACCGTCCCAATATACCGCTCTATCACGGTTCAGATATTCTCCAGCATTTCTCCAACCCGCATTTATCACCTTCACAAGGTTACCTGCAACATCGTAGATGCGAATCAATACATATGCAGGTTCGGCCAATTGGAACGGTATCCATGTCTCCGGATTAAACGGATTCGGATAGTTTTGATAAAGCCTTGTCTCTATCGGCGGGTGAAAATCAGATATCTCAAGCATGAGATAGGCTCTCTCCACATCGGTTGTCCTAATACGTCTCGTGATGTGAATCGCATCACAGTTAGGACTCTCCAAGGTTATCTCAACGATGTCTCCTGCTCTAACCACCGGATTTTTACTCATATCCACCCATATCATGCTGAACCAGCCATCAGATCTAACGGGACAGCTCGAGATTTTCCCCGTTCGAATGTTTTTGACGATCAGCACCGCTTCCTGGCCAGGGTTACACCGTCCAGCGAAGGCAAAAGCCCACGCTTGATTTTGCGGATATGGAAGCTCAGGGGCGCTTGACCAAACCGTCCCAGTGAAGCTCACCTTTTTACTCTCTATGACATTTACAATGTAACCTCGCCCACCCTCTATCGGAAAGCCATCTCCTGGAAGCTCAGGAATGAACGGGATAAACTCCTGCCTCTTCACGTCGTAGGTGGCGATCACTGTCGCACCGAGTTTCTCAGCGAAGGCCCTCGCGTTAAGCGGAACGGAAGGTTTAACGGGCAGCGAAACGATGTTTAGCCCTTTCGCAAGCTCAAGTGTGAACCGTCCTATTTGGACGGGCTCAGATGTTACGGTTACAGTGCCGTTCACCACTCGTTCTTCAATTCGTTCACCGGACGAGTTCCAAAACATCGCTTCCTTCAACGTAAGAGGGGAACTGGCACCGGTTTGAGTTGATGGTTTAACGCTGAAAGCGAGTTCCAGAACGCTGCCTTTACCCTCAGTAATCGGCTCTTTCGAAGCAAGGACAAGTATCAGCGTACCGGGAGTTCGATGATTCACCTCCATCGTGAAATCCTTGGTCAACGCCGTTGTAATCGCTCCTTGAAAACTCAGGATAGCAGGGTCGTAGTTCAAAGTTATGTCAAAAGCAAGCACGTCGGAGGCATCATCCACCAGTATTTTCACAATCACAGCTCCCATCGGTGGAGATTGAGCGGAACTTACCTTAACACCTATCGTTCGCTTCGGCGGTGGAGAACCTATGATGATCCTACCATCTATTAGTTTACACTCAACCTGTTCGGCATCTTCATTCCAAAGTATCAACTCTTCGAATTTCAAAGGAGCCCCAGTTCCCTCAAGCGCGTCGGGATCAACCTTAAAGATGAGCTCGATGAATGCCCCTGTCTTGCCTTGCATCGGGGATTTCGATGCCATCGGGATAACTAAAGCATCCTTCTCCTTGCTGTTTACCTCAAAGCTGAAGCCGTCCGTGAGAGCGGTTAGCTCCGCTTTTTGAAAAAGGAGGGCGGTGGAGGGATAGGAGAGTTTAAGGTCAACGGCAACTATACCCGTGGCATCATCAATGTTTATCGGAACGACCACCGTCTCCCCCGGTTTGGCATAAAGCTCGGGTATACTCACGGTCACAGCTTCTGAGGTACCAACAATTAAGATGAAAAGAACGACGATGATTTCAGGTGTTTTCACTCGCATGTTGAACCTCCATCCTCATTTTTCCAAGACCATCCGCCTCATAGCCCGTATTTTCCCAGCACGAAGCTCGTAGATATAGACTCCGCTTGATACCTCTTCACCTTTATCGTTCCTACCATCCCAGTGTGCCGCCTTATCCGGTGTTACGTATTCGCCTGCATCGAGTCGTCCAAGCCGAATCATCCTAATCAATCCTCCCTTAACGTCGTAAATTCTTAGAGTTACATCGGCAGGTTTTGCTAATCTGAACGGTATCCAAGTTTCCGGGTTGAACGGATTTGGATAGTTTTGGAGCAATTCAAACCTTGCGGGCGTAGGATTCCATCCGACAATGCGAACGTTCATCGGAATCGCTCTCAGATCGAAAAGCTCCGCTCTTAAGGCAGGGGAGGATTGGGAATTATCGAGTATCTGAAACACCACATCGGCGACGGAGCTGCTAACTTCCCCGCCTCTCTTCACCCATGAGATCTTAACAACTCCGCTTTGATCGGTGTTTGACGCAAACATGTCGTTTTGACGTTTCCGGAGAACCTGGATGGGACGGAGTTTTAACGGGTCGTAGCTCAGCTCGAAATCCCCACAGGCGACATTGGATATTCCGTCGATCGAGAGGGTAAAGAGCAAGGTATCTCCTTCGAATTTCTCCGCTGTTCGAAGCGAAACCGGCAAGGGAGATACCATCGGGGCACCAAGTCCTGCCGCTTTTTTCAGGATGAGATAGGCATCGACTGATTTTATTTTCCCATCCCCGTTCATGTCCCCGGCGATCCTCTGTTCATCCGTCGGTAGGATCAGTCCTGCGGCGATCCTCAGTGCGATTGCCGCATCTATCGACTTGATCAACCCATCGCCGTTCAAGTCGCCCTTAACCGGTTCCTCATCCACGATCGGCGGCATCTCCCAGAGATAAGCCATCGTTCCACTACAGGTTGCCATCCACTCGCCGTCCCATGAGAAACTAAGGTGATTAACTACTCCATCAAATGATGAAAGCTTTTGTGTGATGAGGTTTAAAATTAGTATCTTATCATTCCCGATGATTGCTGCTATCTTATGGTTGGGACTGATCATGAAGTTGTGCTTTCTATCGGTATTGGCTCCATAATTTCCTGCTAAAGAATTTTTATTCGCCAGATCTCCTAGGGTGTTGAAGAACATCACCCATCTGTAACTACTGTATCGATATTTACTACTGTCTCGATAAATCGCTATTATCATTCCGCTATTAGGACTGAAATCAAAAATAGGAGAAATCGCTTCTCCACCAGTAGGAAGTTTTACCCGCTTTATCAACTTATATGCTAGCTTAGTCTCCATGTCGTAAAGCCGAATATTATCACCGCTTCTAACAGCAAGTAGAGAATTACCAGGACTGATTCTAGCGGGGGCCTCTCCTGGGAAAGAGGCTATGAGACTACCTGAGGAGATATCCCATATCTTAACGGGACTTTCTCCAGATGATACCATCAGCTTGTAGTCCGATGAGAAATCTATATCATAGACAGCTCTTTCATGCTCGAATGATCTAATAGCCTTATAAGTGGTAAGATCCCAAATGATTATCTTCCCATTTTTAGAGGATACGGACACCAGCTTGCCATCCGGTAAGAACTCCAGTATATCAACAGGGCTACCGTCATATGCTTTAAATGTGGTTACCGGTTTGAAGTTCCTAAGGTTCCATAGCTCTATCTCACCGTTCTCCATCCCGCACGTGAGTATAGTCTTGGACGGACTTATAGCTACGCTGTAGACGTTATGAGCGTGTGGAAAGTTCGTTATGAGCTTTGCGGGAAATGTCTCTTCCTCCGCCATACATAGGTTCACAGGAAAAAGCCCTAAGATCAGAAGCGGTATAGCGTAAAAACGTCTTAACATGATTTTCGCCTCCTCGTTTGAATACTATGGTTAAACCAGAGTTTATCCCTCCTTCATCCCCGTTTGAGTTCTTACGAACCGGAGAAACCTCTCCGTTAACCTCAGCAGATGTTCCGTATCGGGAGGTTCCTCGTCCGTAAAGGTATATCTGAACTCCACTGCATAGGGTGTAAGCTTTAAAAACTCCCCCACATACTCAGGCAACTCTATACCCTCCTGCCCACATAATCCTACTAACGCTTCTATATCATGGGTTCTCGGCGGATCAATCCCTGCAAATGATAACAGCGACTTCAACAGTTTTTCCACCGCCTGTTGGAGGTGGAAAAGGGCTTGCTCCACAGGAATTTCCTCTGACCTTGCTAGAACCTTAGCAGCCTTAAAATCAGAGTCTGCCTTTTGAAGGAAGATCTGCCATTGTCTCAGCATCGTAGATCACAACTCCTTTCCGAAACGCCTCCTTGAAAACGGAGCCGGGCTCATCCTTGTAAAACTCGAACTCCTCCGGTCTGACGACTATGATGTCGAAGGGAAGCAAAATTCCTCGCAGCAACTTCCTTATCCGAACCGACTCCTTCCTCTTTGAAACCACATCCCTCTTCACCACGATCAGATCTACATCGCTGTCCCTCGTGGGCGTGCCGTAGGCGTGTGAGCCGAAGAGGATTATCCTCTCCGGATGTGCTCCCTCCACTATCCGGCGGACGATCTCCCCCAAAAGCTCCTCGGTCAGCGGTTGGAAGATCTCCTTACCTTTGGATTCCCCGATGTCCATCGCATCCTCACCTCTTTCTACCCTCACCCTTTGAGGCCTGAGTTTTCCCCTCCTCGATGTCCCTGGCCATTCCCGGATCGCTCAGGAGCTCCAGCGTGGCCTCCCATTCCTCACGGGAGCTCAGGTATTGAGCGAAATCTACGAGTTGTCTGAGCTTTTTCAAAGGCAAGGCTCCTGCGATTTCCCCAAGCCTCTCTTCAAGTGACCTTCGAGTTGTTCTCATCCTCTCATCCCCTTCGTCGTTGCTTTTTGTGATGACCGGGTCATCCCAGCCCTTTTAATCATAACAGAACCGCCTTCTTCATACAATACCGTTCCTTTCCTCTTAGCCTCGGCAAACACCGAGTTTATCCAGTTATCGGCGTAAAACTCGAACTCCTCCGGTCTGATGACTATGATGTCGAAGGGAAGCAAAATTCCTCGCAGCAACTTTCTTATCCGAACCGACTCCCTCCTCTTTGAAACCACATCCCTCTTCACCACGATCAGGTCGACATCGCTGTCCCTCCTGGGCGTGCCGTAGGCGTGTGAGCCGAAGAGGATTATCCTCTCAGGATGTGCTCCCTCGACTATCCGGCGGACGATCTCCCCCAGAAGCTCCTCGGTCAGCGGTTGGATGATATATGTACCGGCGGTTAAACCGTTCATCTTGTGCATTGTGCTTGTCCTCCATCATCCATCTTCTGCGGACCCCTCACGTTAAGATCATAACAAAATCGCCCAAAGGGATCAAGACATTCGAGTTCCCGCTACGATAGTATAGCCCATATCCATGGTGATGATCAACGGGAAGCTGAGGATCGCAGGAAATAGAAACGTCGTGGCCAGTGAGTTCGCTTCAAAGACGGAGCGCATTCATCTATTTCAGGTTGCTAAAGGCATTTTCATCAGTGGATGCTACAACAATGTGATCGTGAGCGTTGGAGGCGATGAGAAGCTCGATAGGGGGATTCTGATCACCAACGGAGCACGAGGAAATAAAATAGCCTATCCTTGGAAAACCCTTGTGCGAATTCAAAACTGTCACATCGGCATAGAGCTATCAAACGGCGCACAGAGCAACGATATCGATATCCCCTATATTATCTTTGAGGATATCGATTGGGATGGCGATGGTGAAATCGATGATACAGTGAAAAAACATCTCGATAACATCGTGAATTGTGACATTGGACTGCAGATCACGGGGAATGAGACGAAGTATAACAGCGTTAGACTTCGAGCTAAAGCCGATACAGGGGCTATCATCTCCGATGGAGCGAGCTATAACAATATCAGCGTGGAATCTGTGGGAACGATTATAGGCTCTCCGATCCTGGGAAAAGGGAGCCTGCTTCGCGGCAGTCAGGATCATCCCACGATCACCATCCAAGGTACGAACACCCGCGGAACCCGAATCATGGGAAACGATATTCGTGGTGAGAAGGGGGAGATGGGATGATACTTGTGGGCAGCGTGGAGGTATCAGGAGGCCGCCTTGAGAGGATAACAGTGAGCCTAGGGATAAACGCGGAACCATCCTGGAGTTCAGGCGTGGTGATTCAACCATAAATGAATGCTATTACCTCTGAAGCTGAGTTGTCAGAGGAGGATACTCAAGCAAGGGATAATCCTACACCGCATTTCCCCCAGATATAGCTCCGACAGGGTTTCATCTGCCGCAGCACTTTTTATATTTTTTGCCGCTGCCGCAGGGACAGGGATCGTTCCGACCGATCTTCTTTTTCTTCTTCCCTTTCTTTCCTTTCCTTGAGGTTGCCGTTCCTTTCGAAGTTGCTCGGCCGGATGCCCTGGCCGTCGGAGCGCTTCTGAGCGATCTGCCTCCGCCGGCGGCGGTGGGGGTAGCTCTCCTTCTAGGAGCGGGCTCAGCCGTCGTGAGCACGGCCTTGAACATATACTCGGTGACCTCCTCCTTCAGCCTCCAGATCATGTTGGAGAAGATCTCGAACGCCTCCCTCTTGAACTCGATCAACGGGTCTCTTCCGGCGTATCCCCTCAGTCCGATCCCCTCTTCGAGGTAATCTATGTTGTGCAGGGCTTCCATCCAATGATAATCGAGCCTGTCCAGCATAACCAGCCGTTCGAGCCTCCTCATCTCCTCCTCGCCCAGCTCCTTTTCACGCCTTTCATAAGCCGCCTTCAGCTTCGATATGAGCCTCTCATAAAGCTCGTCATATGAGAGATTTCGCGGGTTTATCTCCCAGGAGAGGATATCCAGCCCATATGTGGATTTAACCCAATCGGCCAATCCATCGACGTCCCATTCATCCGGGTTCATGTCCTTCGGGGTGAACTCGTCCAGCTTGTCCTCGACGACCTCCTCCAGCATGGCGAGGATCTCCTCCTTGAGGTTTTCGCCCCTGAGGATCATATCGCGCTGTTCGTAGATTATCTGTCTCTGGGCGTTTATCACGTCGTCGAACTTCAGCAGGTATTTCCTCGCCTCGAAGTGTTTCTCCTCAACCCGTTTCTGCGCTTTCTCTATCGCCTTGGTGATCCATGGATGCTCTATGGGAGACTCATCGTCCATTCCAACCTTGCCCATGATGGATTTAAGCCTCTCCGAGCCGAACTTCTGCATCAGGTCGTCCTCCAGGGAGACGTAGAATCTGGAGGAGCCGGGATCGCCCTGTCTTCCGGCACGGCCGCGGAGCTGGTTGTCTATCCGCCTGGAGTCGTGTCTTTCGGTGCCAATGATGTGAAGTCCTCCCATCTCCACCACGCCCTCTCCCAGGACGATATCCACGCCTCGGCCAGCCATGTTGGTGGCGATCGTCACGGAATATGGTTGACCGGCCTTTTTGATGATCTCCGCCTCAGCGGCATGGTTCTTGGCGTTGAGAACCTGATGCGGTATCCTCTCTTTTTTAAGCATCCTGCTGAGCCGCTCCGATTTCTCTATCGAGATCGTCCCCACCAGAACCGGCCTGCCCTGTTTATAAAGCTCCTTGATCTCCCTGACCACGGCCCTGAACTTCGCCTCCTCGGTTTTGTATACCACGTCAGGGTGATCTATCCTGATCATCGGCTTATTCGTGGGGATGACCACCACATGCATGCCGTAGATCTCGATGAACTCCTTCTCCTCCGTGGCGGCGGTGCCGGTCATACCGGCCAGCTTCTCATACATCCGGAAGTAGTTCTGGTAGGAGATGCGAGCCAGCGTCTGGGTCTCCTCGATGATCTTGACGTGCTCCTTGGCCTCTAAGGCCTGATGCAATCCGTCGCTGAACCTTCTTCCGTATTGCAACCTACCTGTATACTCGTCGACTATGATCACCTGACCGTTCGTGACCACGTAGTCCACGTCCTTTTTGTAAAGCGCGTGGGCAATAAGGGCCTGATTGATGTAGTGGAAGAGGTCCATGTTTTTGTAGTCGAAGAGGTTGTCTATCTTCAGTATACGTTCAACCTTAGCAACGCCCTCCTCGGTGAGATATACCGTTCCGCGCTTGCTCTCCTTATGATCGACCTTATAGTCGACCCCTTCCCTGAGCTGCAGTACGACGGCATTGGCCAGCTTATATACATCAGTGGACTCGGCCCTAGAGCCGGAGATTATAAGCGGCGTTCGAGCTTCGTCTATGAGGATGCTATCCACCTCGTCCACTATGGCATAGTAATGTCCTCTTTGAACCTTCTGATCCAGGGATAACGCCATGTTATCGCGCAGATAATCGAATCCGAACTCGCTGTGAACCCCGTATGTGATGTCGGCGTTATAGGCCTCTCTTTTCCGCCTGTATACCTCCTCAGGCGGCAGGTGGGGCATCGGATAGGTGACGCCGACGGTCAGCCCGAGCAGCTCATATATCGGGCCCATCCACTCGGCATCTCGTCTGGCGAGATAATCGTTTACGGTAGCGATATGGACGCCCTTGCCGGTCAAGGCGTTCAGATAGGCGGGCATCGTAGCTGCCAGCGTTTTGCCCTCGCCGGTCTTCATCTCGGCGATATTCCCTGTGTGTAGCACGATGGCGCCTAGCACCTGGACGTCATAATGCCTCTGTCCGAGGGTTCTGACTGCCGCTTCCCTGACGACAGCGAACGCCTCCGGAAGGAGATCGTCCAGCGTCTCCCCTCGCTTCAGCCTCTCCCTGAACTCATCCGTTTTTTTCCTGAGCTCATCGTTGGTGAGCTTTTTAACCTGTGGCTCGAAGCTGTTGACCTTCTCTACGATCGGCCAGAGCTTCTTAAGCACCCTGTCGTTTTTCGAACCTATTATCTTATCCAACAACCTCCCTATCATACCATGATCATCCCTTTCGTCTTTAGGATTTTTCTCCGCGGGATCCCTTCGTTCTTTGTCTCTCCGCGGTTCCAGCTCTTTGACGTTAGCACGTTGAACGTTTCAACGTTCAACGCGCTAACGCTTTGGAAAACACCGAAAATTATCCTTCACCCTCCTTTTCCCCTTCCTCCTCTTCGGTTTTCTCCTCCTTTTCCTTTTCCTCTTCAGGTTTTTCCTCCTTCTCTTCCTTTTTCTCCTCTTCCTCCGGCTTCAAGCCGGGTATCTCTTCCTCTTCCTCCTCTTCCTCCTTTTCGAGGAGGTTTTCATCGTCATGCCGTTTGCGAAGGATAACGTATATCATAGTGTTTCCGACGGACGCCATTGAAGCAACGTATGAGACGATCATCCCGATTACAAAAAGCAGAGTTATGGTGGTTAGGATCGCTCCGATCCAGTTAAGCATCACGGAACCACCTGTAGGTTGGGTGAGGTTGAGCGCTTTTGCGATTGGCCCGTCGCTCATGCCGAGCCAGCTGAAGGTCCTCGACATAACGGTGGCGTATTTGTCGTGAACGATCAGCGCGGGCAGGAAGAGCACCAATCCTAATCCGGCACCGCTCATAACGGCGTATATCCCGCCGCATATCGCTTTGGTTATGAAGAGCAGTATCTCATATATGAGCATCCTCCAGGGCTGCCCCCAAAGCAGCCTGTATTCCTGATAGATCACCTCGAACGAATCGGCCCCTTCGACGGCGGTGATGGATGGGGCGAAGAAGAGCGAGACGGCGACAACTACAACGCTATAGGCCATAGCCAATCCCAGGAAAAAGGCCGGTATGAAGAGGAAGGTCGCCAGCATCAGGAAGAAGTCGCCCACACCTTTGGGTATAAGCGCCAGCAACGCAGCACCTAACGGCCAGAGCATACAGAAGATGATGATCAGTATCACGGAGATGAAAGCCAGGAACAACGTCGTCCATTTTTCCTTGGCGAATTTCGCCGCGTCTTTCATCGAGTAGAACTCATCTCCTCTGAGCTGCTCGATCGTGATCTTTGAGACCATCAAACTGGTGGTGAAGAATATGACAAAGGCCACCACTAGCCCGATCCACATGCCTATCTTAGTCGCCAGCGGCGGTATCAGGACTCCGGTATCCGACCAGGGCCACACGATGCCGAGTCCGAACTTCGCCCAGAAATCACCCACCGAACCAGGGTCAGCGATCGCCAGAGTCACGTAGAATATCAGCTCGTAGATGATGTAGGCGAGGGCTATGCCGAAGAAGTGGGTGAAGATCTTCTTGGCACTAAACCCTATCCTGCCGGCCCGAAACACATCTCTGAAGTCAAATTTCATCTCTACTCCCATTTACCCCCTCCTGATAGAGAGTTTTTCGCCCCGATAATGAGGCTTCGATCACCACGTCACGTCCATCGCCTTCTGCGGACAGACGGGAACGCAGAGCCTGCATCCCGTGCATTTTGAGACGTCAAACTGGATCTTCATCGTCTTTCTATCCGGTATGTGAAGCGCTCCCGTCGGACAGACGGCGAGGCATAGACCGCAATGGACGCATCTCTCCTCATTCCAGCTTACATCGGCGCTCAGCGGCTGAACCTGAACGCCATGCCTTTTGAGATACTCTATCCCCGACCGGTAGTTCTCCCGTGTCCCACCGAGTTCTATAACCAGAACACCCTCCTCGCGAGGGGTGATCCTCGCCTGAAGGATGTTGAACATGAGGTCATATTCCTTGGCGAGCCTGTAGATTATAGGTTGATCTATCAGGTCTTTGGGGAAATGAAGGACGACCTTATTCCTGACGGTTTTCGATTTCATCCTCCTTATCCTCCGTGAGAACGGGTCTTATAACCAGGGGTTTCGCTGCCATACCCGAGTCGGCCGATGGCAGAGGTTGAACGGGCTCCGAGAGCAAAAACTCGCCCTTTCTTATCCACTCCTTCAGTGTCTCCGCTATCTCGCGGGCTTTGGGATAGCTGGAGAGGGAGGCCGTCGGGACCTCCTTGCCATCGATGTTTATTCTACCGCTTTTAAGGGATTTGTAATCCACATAGCCCAGAACTTTATCCCTGCAGTTGGGATAATCGTCGCTATAATCGACGATCGGTGCGAGGATCTCCTCATCCTTGATCGAGACAAAACGGGCGATCTCCTCGTTGAGGATCGGTATCGGTATACCTATGCCGACGGCGAGGCTGGCGCCATACCCCAAAATGGAGGCTCCTCTTATCCATCGCGTGCTCATCTCTTTCATATCGCCGACCACCGCCAGGGTTCCGGCCCCTCCAAGCGGTATCCCCTTTTCATTTCTCGGTGTAGCGGGACTATGCTGTGTCCCATACCAAAAGATATATCCTTTAGCGCCACCCAGAAATATCCTGGTGCCGATGCCGATGGTCTTGTAAAAGGGATCGTTCAGCAGGGGGCTGAGCTGCCCCGCCGAGGAGTAGGTCGCATTGCCCATTCTGGGTTTTAAAACCCCCATGTAGGTGTAAATGGTCCTATTGGAGAGGTTCACAGCGACGTTATAGTTCTGGTAGCAGTTCCTCGGATTGACCAGTATAGCCTGGTTGAGATCCTTGATGTTTATCCAGGTCTCCAGCCTCCTTCGGGGATAACAATCGGTGCCATATCCCATGGCGACGAGTTTGACATCCCTGCCGGCTATCAGATCCTCTATGACGTGACCGCCGCCGTATCGGAATTCACCGGGATAAACGGAGTTGAGCGGGTCACTCTCGGCCAGCTCAGTGGCTCCGATGTAAACGTCCACCGCTGCCAGCCCGGCATGACAGGGGACGTCGTTAAGCCAAACCCTATGCATCTTTATCTTGGGTTTAGGGTGGCCAAAGTTGAGAAAAGCTCCGCTGGAACACATGGGACTAAAAGTCCCTGTCGTCACGACGTCGACCTCCTCAGCTGCCCCTTCGATCCCCTTCTCCTCGACGATATCTATGATCTCCTCGGCGGTCACCACGACCACCTGTCCCTTACGTATTTTCTCGTTTATCTCCCTGTAAGTCCTTAAGACCTTCATCGCTCAACTCCTCCTCGAGGAACTTCTTCAGCTTACGCAGCGCCTTAGCCCTATGGCTTATCCTATTTTTCACCTCTGGGCCGAGTTCGGCAAACGTCCTCCCGTATTCGGGCACAAGGAAGACGGGATCATACCCGAAGCCATGCTCCCCTCTAGGGGGGTCGGTTATATATCCTTCGCATTCCCCTCTGAATGATACCTCTCGTCCATCAGGGAATGCCAGAACGAGGACGCATACGAACTTCGCCTTTCTCCTCTCACGGGGAACTCCACGGAGCAAGGAGAGAAGTTTAGCGTTTCGATCGGAATCCGAAGCGCCTTCACCTGCGAACCTCGCCGATCTGACCCCCGGTTCGCCGTTAAGGGCCTCCACCAACAACCCTGAATCGTCGGCGATCGTCGGCATTCCCAGATATCCTGCTATAACGGAGGCCTTTTTAGAGGCGTTCTCCTCAAACGTATCTCCATCCTCCTCTATCCGGGGGGCATCGGGGAAATCCTCGAGCCAATAAATTTCGATGGGAAGGTCTGAGAGGATCTCCCTGATCTCCTCAACTTTCCCTTTGTTACGCGTCGCTACTGCTAATCTCATCGAGGTTGTTCATCAACATCTTCTGCTGTAGGGTGATCAAGCTGGAGATCCCTTTCCAGGCGAGCCCTAAAAGCTCGTCCAGACTCTCCTTTGAAAAGGGGGTTGACTCCGCCGTGCCCTGTATCTCAACGAATTTGCCTCGTCCGGTCATCACCACGTTCATATCCACCTCGGCTCGGGAGTCCTCCTCGTAGCATAGATCGAGCATGTTCTGCCCCTCTATAATCCCGACGCTGATGGCGGCCAGGAAGTCCGTTATAGGCAATTCATGTATAACGCCGTCCTTCCTGAGCTTATCACACGCATCCCATAGAGCCACAAACCCACCGGTTATGGCCGCAGTTCTCGTTCCCCCGTCAGCCTGGATGACATCACAATCGATCCAAATGGTCCTTTCGCCCAACTGCTTCAGATCGACGACCGCCCGGAGCGATCTACCGATCAACCTCTGTATCTCCTGAGTTCGGCCGTTCAACCTGCCTCGTGCCGATTCCCTGATATGTCTTGTGTGGGTCGCCCGGGGCAACATCGAATACTCCGCCGTGACCCATCCCATTCCCCTCAGGTCCTGCTCCTCCATGAACCTTGGAGGTCTTTCGTCGACTGAAGCGGTGCATATCACCTTCGTGTCACCGAAGGAGATCAGAGCCGATCCCTCGGCGTGTTTGATATAGCCCCGGATTATATGTACCGGCCTCATCTCATCCGGGGCTCTTCCGTCGATTCTGGCCATCTAGTAATCCTCCGCCGTTATAGGTTCTTTTTGCTCCGTGAGTCCACCATCGCCTTGATCTTGAGGGGCAGACCCCAGAGCTTAATGAACCCGTTAGCGGCCTTGTGATCGAACATATCCCCGCGATCATAGGTCGCCAGCGAGTAATCGTAAAGGGAATTCGGGGATCTCCTGCCGACAAGTATACAGTTACCCTTATAAAGCTTAAGCCTAACCGTGCCGGTGGTGCCGCGATGTATGGAACTCATAAATGAATCTATAGCCTCTCTGAGCGGATGATGCCAGAGGCCGTAATAGACCAGCTCGGCATACCTCTCGGAGAGCATCCCTTTGAAATGTCGTGTTTCCCTGTCGATTGTCAGCTCCTCGAGTCCCCTCAGTGCTGTGAAGAGCACGGTGGCGGCGGGGCATTCGTATATCTCCCGCGATTTTATCCCCACAAGCCTGTTTTCCACCAGATCCACCCTGCCGACGCCGTTTTTCCCCGCTATCTCGTTCAGCTTCTCGATCAGTTCGACGCCGTTCATCTCCCTGCCGTTGAGGGCTATTGGGACCCCTTCGTGAAAATCCACCTCGACGTAGGTTGGCTTATCGGGGGCAGCCTCAGGTGAGACGGTGAGCTTATATACCTCCTCGGGAGGTTCGATCCACGGATCTTCCAGTACGCCGCACTCGATGCTTCTGCCCCACAAGTTCAGATCGACGCTGTAGGGGCTTTTCTTCGTGGCGTCAACGGGGATGCCACGCTCCAACGCGTATTCGATCTCCTCTTCCCTGGACCCCATCTCCCATTCGCGCACGGGGGCGAGCACCTTCAGATCGGGATTGAGAGCCGAGACGGTTACCTCAAACCTCACCTGGTCGTTGCCCTTTCCCGTGCAGCCATGAGCTACGGCGTCGGCATCTTCCTCCTCGGCGATCTCGACGAGCTTTTTAGCGATTAAGGGCCTGCCCAAGGCGGTGGCAAGCATATATTTCGACTCGTAAACCGCTCCTGCCTTCAGAGCCGGGAAGACGTATTTGTAGACGAACTCCTCCCGCAGATCCTCCACGTAAACCTTACTGGCGCCGATCCTCACCGCCTTTTCCCTTATCCTCTCAAGATCATCTCCCTGACCGAGATCCGCCGTGAAGGCTATAACCTCCGCACCATACCTCTCCTGAAGCCATTTCAGGATAACGGATGTGTCCAGTCCTCCCGAATAAGCCAAAACGATCTTTTTAATGCCTTCCATCTTCTTCCCTCGCAGATGAATTTTAGCTGAAGTGATATCATTTTCAGGCGTATATATCCACCTTAAAGCCAAAAACCGTTCCCTCAAAGAAGGATCTATACTTGGAGATCACCTTCCTCTCCAGAAGGTTAAGCAGGTGCAGCTCAGGAAAGCTCAGAAAAAAAACATCCGATTGACGACGACGGCCGTATATACCTTGGGGATAACCCCTGCCCGAGCCGGAAGGTTGCCTTTGAAACCTTTTATTATAAAGCCTTATAGATATAGGTCTTACCGATTCTAACATAGTCCTGTTCCCCCCAAGCGTGCGCTAATATTGTGCCATATCGAGAGGGGTATGTCAAGCATATCCTTCTTCCCATAGGGAATTCATGCTTGACGGCTTATGAAATACTTTGGTAAAATTGGTTTTCCGAAAATAAATGACGGGATGGTTCATCGGTGGGTGAATCATCTCATAAAGCGATGGAGATCGAAGATGTCCAGATATGTCCGTGTTTCAAGCATATCGTTCGGCGGAGCTGGAGGAGGTTCCGTCGAGGAGAAGGTGGAGCGTAATTTAAAAAGCGCGCTGGAATGGATCGATCGGGCGGCATTCGATAAGCCCGACATCATCGTCCTACCGGAGATCTTCCCCTCCGCAGGGGTGGGATCAGACGGGTGGATTGAGACGGCCCAGCCGGTCCCCGGTCCTATAACCGAGGCGGTCGGCGAAAAAGCCAGAAGGTACAACACATACATCGTCTGCCCGATGGTCGAGAGGAAGGAAGGGAGGATATATAACTCAGCCGTCCTCATAGATCGTAAGGGCCAACCTATGGGAAGCTATCACAAAATCCATCCCACCATCGGCGAGATCGAGACAGGAATCACCCCGGGAACTGAGCCCGTCGTATTCCAGACCGATTTCGGCAGGATAGGATGCGCGATATGTTTCGATCTGAACTTCAGAGATGTGATCGAGGGGCTTAAGGCCAAAGGTGCGGAGGCGATCTTCTTCGCCTCGATGTATCGAGGAGGATTGCAGCTTTCGATATGGGCCTTCGATTTCGGGGTGTGGATGATATCGGCCACCCCTGGCGAGATGAGCGCCATAGTCGATCCCCTCGGCAGGGTCAAGGCCCTATCGTGGAATTACGAGAGGATCATCTCGAAGGTCATAAACCTCGACTACGCCGTCCTCCACATAGATTACAACTATGAGAAATGGAAGGAGATCAAGGCGAAATACGGGAGCGGCGTGGAGCTGGATGTGTCGGCTCCGGAGGGCGTCTTCTGTATGTACTCCCATATGCCCGACCTGACCGTCCGACAGATCATGGAGGAATTCGGGCTGGAGAGCAGGGAGGAGTACTTCGCGAGGGCCAACCGGATCAGGGAAAAGGCTCTGGAAAAGGGGTGATATGAAGGGACGTGAACGCCTTTCTGGATTGCCCTATGCCTCCTTTTACTTCATCTCCTTCAGCTCCATAGGGGTTCTGGTCGTCTACATGAACCTCTATCTGAAGAGGGCCGGTCTCAGCGATTCCCAGCTCGGCACGGCGGCCGCCATCCCGTCCCTCCTGACCGTTCTATCCCCGCCGATATGGGGATTTCTGGCCGATTCGATCCGCGATATGCGTAGGCTGATGCCCATACTTTTTTTAGGTGCTGCCATTACATTTCCCGCCATGCTGCTGACGGACAACTACTACGCCCTGCTCGCTCTAGTAGTGCTGACCTCCTTCTTCTACACGCCCGTCATACCGCTCATAGATGCGATGACACTGGGATACATATCCAGATCGGGCGGGGATTACGGACGGCTGAGGCTGTGGGGCTCGGTGGGGTTCATCGTCTCAACCCTGCTGTTCAAGTTGATACTCTCGGACGGCACGTATGAGACCAAAGGCGGGATAGGCTATGGGTTGCTCCCGGTCTTCATCTACTTCATCGCCTTCAGGCTTATGGGGACCGGATGGGCCTTTCTGGTTCCCAAACCGACGAAGCCGGAGACGAGGTCAAAGCTGAGATGGCGGGATCTGGGAGGATATATAACGCTCAACTTGGCGCTTACCTTGACCGTCGCCTTCATCGCCCGGGCGGCGATGCAATCCTACTATGTCTTTTTCTCCATCTACCTCGATAAACTCGGCGTGCCGGACAGCTCCAAGGGTATCTTCTGGGCGATGGGCGTGGCCTCAGAGGTGGGGATGATGGTCGTGATCGGCAGGCTGATTGAGAGGATCGGGATCAAGCGGACGATCCTGTTGGGTGTGGCGGGCGTGGCCACTAGATTGCTCCTCTACTCTCTCAGACTCCCCGTCTGGTGGATAATCCCCGTCCAGGCCTTCCACGCCCTTACCTTCACCGCCTTCCACGTCGGGCTGGTGAATTTCATGAACAGATCCCTACCCGAGAGGGTTCGGGCAAGCGGCCAGACGCTGTATAACTCGGTGGTATGGGGATTGGGAGGGATGGTAGGGGCAAAGATATGCGGGGAGATATCTCAGGCCTTCGGCCTCTTCGCACTTTTCAGGATCGGCTCGATCATGGCTCTGTTCGGCCTGATCCTGGGGGCTCTCTTTATGAGAGAACCCCTCCCGTCGGCCGAACGTTAAACGAGAGAGGATCGGTTCAGATCGAGAGGATACCGGCGAGTTTGTAAAGGGAGAGATCCACCTGTTTTTTGTGGGTCCATATCATATCGAGCGGCGTTAATTCCACCTGACCGTTGATCTCTCCGACCATGACGTTGAATTTGTCCTTCAGAAGCGCCTCGACGGCGGCCGAGCCGAGCTTGCTGGCCAGGACTCTATCCCTGACGGTGGGTGAACCGCCCCGCTGGATATGTCCCAGAACCGTCACCCTGTAATCCAATCCTGTCCTCTCCTTGACCTTCTCGGCCACCTCATATGCTCCTCCAGATCTGTTCCCCTCAGCCACTATCACTATGGAGCTGGTTTTACCTCTTGCCCTTCCCCGCATGAGCATCCGGCACATCTCATCTATATCGGTTTCGACCTCGGGTATCAGGATCGCCTCCGCGCCGCCCGCCACACCGACCTCCAGGGCGATGAATCCCGACTCACGCCCCATCACCTCGATGAAGAATATCCTCTCGTGTGAGGCAGCCGTATCGCGTATTCTATCTATGGCGTCCATGGCGGTGTTGATGGCGGTGTCATATCCGATGGTGAAATCGGTTCCGTATATGTCGTTATCTATGGTGCCGGGGACGCCGACGACGGGAATCCCGTGTTCCCGTGAGAGCCTGCTAGCTCCGCGGTATGTTCCGTCGCCGCCGATGGCCACGAGGGCATCTATGTTCCACTCCCTCAGATTTCTCGCCGCCTCCGCCCGGCCCTCCTCTCTCATGAACTCCTCCGATCGAGCGGTTTTCAATATCGTCCCGCCGCGCTGAATGATGTTCGAGACTGAGGAGAGGTTCATCTCGATCATCTCACCTTTGATCATACCGGCATATCCCCTCAGAATTCCAATGACCTCAAGCCCATGATATATGGCGGTTCGGACGACGGCCCTCACACATGCGTTCATTCCAGGAGCGTCTCCGCCGCTTGTGAAAAGACCTATCCTTTTAACCCTCATCCTTGTGAACCTCCCATACTTATGACCA
Source organism: Candidatus Poribacteria bacterium (assembly GCA_021162805.1). Classification (NCBI taxonomy): domain Bacteria; phylum Candidatus Poribacteria; species Candidatus Poribacteria bacterium. The sequence continues at coordinate 3,410 of JAGGXZ010000108.1, read as the reverse complement.
TCAGATCCAATGAGGCCGCAACCATCCAGTGTAACAATGCGCCGAAGATAAACGTCCTGGTCTCGATCGCCAAAATTCCTAAGATCACCCCGGCGAAGATCGAGCCGAAGGCTTCGGGGAACGGTTTGCCGATATGCATGAGAACGAAGGGTATGGTCTGGATCAAAACGGCATATCCGCTCCCCAGATCTCGCTCAAGCCCGAAGAGCATATATCCTCTGAAGAAGAACTCCCATGAGAACATGTAAAGCCCGTAGAGAAGCTCATAGGCGATCAGCACATTCAGATGGGCGGCAGCGGATTTGCATAGCGGATATCTGGTCTGGAAGGAAGGAGATCGAGAGGCGAGAAGGAGAAGCGGAAGCATGAGAAGGTAGAGAGCGAGGACGGCGATAAGGCCGAATCTGACCTTCTGGGGTCTGAATCCCAGATATCTCTCCCCGGGAATCAGATAGGCGGAGAGGAGAGGGAGCGCCAGAAGCGAGATCGAGGTGGCGGTGAACCAGTAATAGTAGGCCAAAGCCCCCGCATGATCGGATGCTGCGATTGATGGATGGGCTCGAAACAGCCACGGTAATATCATCCTCCGGAAGAAGTTCGGCCTGGCGAAATAGGCATGTAACGTCAGGAACACCGGCGTCAAAATCAGTATGAAGGCCGTCCTCGCCCCAATGGCCCTGAAGCTCTCAATAGATGTACTCCTCCGCATAGTGATCCTCGTGATACCTCTCCAGGCAATCCTCACATACCAGAACCTCCCTCCCTTCCTCCTCGGAACACTCGATGCATATGTAGGTGGCGATGGTTTTACGCCCCTCCGCCTTACAATGCTCGCAGTATCTGTAACGCGGCCTGTTTCGTTCGGCCACGCGTGGATACTCGACGTTCGGCTCAGGCGGTTTTATCTCCTCCAGCGTGATCTCGTGTTCGATCCAATCGCCGAAGTCGTACACGTATTCCATCCTGTCGCCGACTTTCAGGTCGAGGCCGGCGATCCTCAGTTCAGCTGCCTCTCCTCCTCCGAGCGGATTTATGCTTCCCAGATCGATCCTCCGGTAGCGCCTGGTGTTTCCACGTCGAACCAGCTTCCAAAAGCCGCTCAGGTGATCCAACATATCATGGCCGAAGGTTTCTCGGAGGACGTCATCGAATTCTGCCAGCGTCTGCTTGCCCTGAATCTCGATGATGCGCCAGATGCCTTTCCGGTGTTTAAAAGCCGCTTTGAACCGATATACCTGTTCCCCCTCCTGACGTGTGAATTTCCGTTCGGTGATCCTCGGCTTGCCCTCAAAGATGATTTCCTCAAAAAGGCTTCGCTCCTCAGCGTAGGTGATGTGTCCCCCGAAGGAAAGCTTCATACGGGGGTCCCTCTCCACCACCTCCATCCAATGATCCCCTGGATATCCTTTAGGATCGGATAGACGGAGATATATGGAGGAAATTGAGCGGGCATAGAGGGTTTCAAGAGCGGAGTTCTCGAGGGCGTCGAAGATGAGATCGGCCAGTTCTTTATTCTTCGCCTCAATCTCATCGCGATGACGACGCCGTTCCTTCGCCGGCTCAAGCTCCAGCTTGAACCTCTTCGGCTCCCAGGACTCGATGGTCACCAACACGGTGTCATCACGGCGGGCCTTGTTCGACTTAAACCACTCGGACAGGTCAAAGGCCTGTGAATTCCCTAACAGGTCCTCAAAAAAGCTCTCGGAAGGCTGGTATAAGGTCACGACCTTGGTGGGCAAGGGGCGACCATGAGCGTCGACGAGCTCGATCGACTCCAGATTATCCCAGCGGGTTATCCATGGATCAAATAAGGGATGAATCACCAGTGCGCCTCTCTTCACCTCTCGTCGTGAAAGCGGTATCCGGAATCGCACACCCGGAGCGGCGACGCGAAGCGGGACGATCGTGTTCTTATCCAGATAGGCTATGGACGTCCCCTCCAGATCATATTTCAACTTCTGGTATATAGACGCCCTGGGATTTTTAGCCGATGATGGGCGTATCTGCAGGACCTTATCCGCCAGATCTCCCATCTTTATCGGCTCATTCACCTCCGACAGCACCCTCTCGATCGCCTCTCTGATCGTCATCTCTCCCTTTCTCATGCTATCACCTCCGAAATAATCTCATATGAGTGACCTAATGACCTTTTTAATCGGCAGGCGGCGGATAGCAGCATATGACCTCAAGCGTTCTATCGCAGGTATTGACGAAATCGTACCCAGGCAGCGTGGCTGTTATGAAGACGGATTTCCCACGTTTGATCGGAAATTCTCCGAAGGGCCCTTTGATCTCACCTTCCCCCTTAGTGGTCACAGCGCAGTAAAATCCCCTATCGTCGGGCATCTCCAGCCTGCCGCCCGGTGGGACGGTAACCTTTGTGAGGAAGAAGTATTTTCTAGCCTCCTCGGGCACAAGTTTCTCCTCCTTAGCCCCGCTTTGACCTCTCATCAGCTCAGGAGTTCGCATGACATATCCGTAAAGGTAGTCCTCGTCCATAACGCTGAAGTCAGCCGCCTCTAACGCCAGATCCCAGCCCAGACCCAGGTGCGCGTCTTCCTTGTCATAGGGGAATCCCTCCCACTCGGCCAGGATGTTCCAGTCGGTGGGCTCCTGCGGCTCCAGGTTACATATGCCGCTTCCCAGGGAGTGGACGATGCTGTCACGGAGGAAGTAAACGTCATCAACCTTAGGTGTGATCTCGTGCATGTAGCTCCGCATCCCCTCCACGTCCTGTGCCTCCATCAGCTCGCGGAATTTCTCCTTGGTGATCTCCCTCTTCCATCCTATCCACGCCTTGACCCCGGGCCTGGTTCCGATGACTACCCAGGCCTCGTTTTTGCCGTTGGGGGAATTAAGATGCTTTTGGGCGAACTCGGGGGAGGGATGCCAATGGACCGGGATATGGGCTCCATCTCCGACGTCGAAGATCTTCACCAGTATAGCCACTTTGGGCCCGTATTTTTCATAGTGTTTCCTGCCGATCGTTTCATCCGGAAATGCCTCCAGCAATTGGGTGAGGAGGATGATCCTACCGCTGGGAAGTTCTATTCTGCTTATGCCCTTGTCCGGAGGGTTATCCCTGCCTGGGGTTATGGCTCGGTTGGTGGAGAAGATCCACTCTTCGGAACGGTAATCATCCTTGGGATCGGGCTCGCCCATAAATTCGGCCCTGAGCTTGCCTCCGTTATAAAAATGGAGGAAGGTGTTGGGAGCTAAGTATATCGGCTTTCCCAAAAGCTTCGCCATCTCAGATTTCAAATCCATCCTTATACCTCCTTAACCTGATTGACTGACAAAACTCATCGGCTCTACGTCGGAAACCCTTATGTGATAAGACTTCCTGGCGCTCTCAATTGTTCGAGTTTTTGAAACTTCGACAAGCCCAGAATTTTCAAGGGTTTTCTCGG
>JAGGXZ010000107.1 GCA_021162805.1 Candidatus Poribacteria bacterium | reverse complement strand
GAATTTTTCCTGTGCGGTCCAACAGTCCTCGTTCGCCCTTGGTCCGAGGTCAACTCTATGGTATCCTGATGTCGGCTTTGGTGCATTTCGTCCCCTCCTGGTAAGGATTTTGGGAACAATTATACGCCAAAGCCCTTACTTTTCTCAAGTACTGGTATTAAATTTTCTTTAAATCTCACCTTCACGGGTAAACGGGCTTATCCTCCCATCCCCCAGCTTTAGAAAGCGCTCATATTCCCCCTGAGTGTAGTTTATTAAAACGTTCTGTAATCAACTCTCCGCCGTCCGAGAGTATGACAAGGGGACGCGGAAATACCTTCCTCTCAGATCTCTGCTACACTTAACGATAATATAAGCGGTGGGAGTTAATATAGGATCAATCTCCGTCCCAGAATCCCCTCAATAATCTGCTCCTCTTGGGATGTCTGAGCTTGTTGAGCGCCTTCGCCTCTATCTGACGTACCCGCTCTCTCGTCACCTTGAACATCGCCCCTACCTCCTCAAGCGTTCTGGGATATCCGTCCTCCAGACCGAACCGCAGGCATATCACCATTCTCTCCCTGGGTGTCAGCATGTTCAGCACCTCCTCTATCCTCTCGCGTAACATCCTGAAGGTAGCCTCGCTGATCGGCGAAGGCGATTTCCTGTCCTCTATCAGATCTATAAGCTGCGTCTCGTCATCCTTGCCTATGGGGGTTTCAAGGGGGATTGGATCCTGCATTACCCTCAGGATCTCATTAACCTTAGAGACGGGGATCTTCATCTCCCTTGCCAGCTCCTCGGGAGATGGGTCCCTGCCGAGGGATTGAACGAGCCGTCTGGAGACCTTCGCCATCCTGTTTATCGTCTCGATCATATGCACGGGGATTCGAACGGTTCGAGACTGATCGGCTATCGCCCTTGTTATCGCCTGTCTTATCCACCACGTGGCGTAGGTGCTGAACTTATATCCCCGCCTATAGTCGAACCTATCGACGGCCTTCATCAGCCCGATGTTGCCCTCCTGCACCAGATCGAGGAAGGTCAATCCCTGAGTTCGGCCCAGATATCTCCTCGCGATACTCACTACGAGGCGAAGGTTCGACTCGACGATTCTGGTCTTGGCCTTTCCGGCGATCTCCTCTCCATTTTTAATCCTCTCCAGAATGGAGCGGAGCTTATCATATGGGATTCCGACTCTCCGTTCGAAGGAGTCGACGCGCCGCAGAAGTCGGATTAACCTTCTCCCATATCTCATCAGCTCGTCCCTTCTCGTCCGTTCGTCACCGGAGTTCCAGGTGTAGTTCTCGACCGCTCGGCATATCTCCTCTGCCTTGAGGTTTAAGGATCGTTCCACGCTGAAGATCTGCTCCTGGATCTTCTCCATCCTATCGGCGATGTCCTTAACTCTATCCGTTATCTCCCTCAGGGCCTCTCTGCTTATATGAGTTCGTATCAGGATGGATCTCACTTTCTCATCATCACCGCCGACCTTCTGAAGGAGATCAAGCAGTCTTCGTGCGATCCTGGCCAACCTGGTCTCCTTCTCCCCGCCTCTGGCCTGCACGGGAAAGGAGAGCACGTCGGAGGGTTGTCTTCGATTTCTCACGGCATCTACCAACATCAGCCTGAAGGCCGTCACGGCCATAGGCACCTCAAAGATCGCTTCCTGGATGATCCTCTCGCCTTCCTCAATCTCTCTGGAGAGCTTCACCTCCTCCTCCCTCGTCAGAAGCGGTCTTCTGGCTATCTCGCGAAGATACATCTTAGCGGGATCATCCACCTCGCCCTCTTCCTCCTCCATCACCTCTTCCTCGCCATCCAGTTCGAGGCTATATGGCATATCGTCGAGTATCTCGATGTTAAGGCTTTCAAGGGTTAGGATCAGGTCTGTTATCTCCTCCGCTGAGATAAGCTCATCCGGCAATGCATCCGCTATCTCGGAGCAGGTGAGAAATCCTTTCTCCCTGCCAAGGCTTATCAGCGTATCATCGATTTTGCTCTTATCCATGGTTTACTCCTTTCTCAGGGAGGAAAGCTTCATCAGTTCCCTGAGCAAAGCGAGTTCATCCTGGTCATTCGCTTCTGATTTCACCCTCTCCTCCATCTCACGGATATTGAACCCTCTTATCTTTTCAAGGCATCCCTCGATGGCGGCGGCGACGTCGAACTCATCGCCTATTCTCTCGTGCGCCTCTATGAGGAGACCGGATATCACCCCCCTGAGCCTTTCATCATCGCATGAATCTATGATCTCCCGAACATCTACCCTGCCGACGGCATCAAACTCCTTCCAAAGCATCGAGATGATCTTGGAATAGGTTTTATTCGAAAGGTCTCTCGGGCTGAACTTCGGCCTGACCGCTTCGATGAGGTCCGGCCGATATAGGAGGTATCTAAGCAGTTGTCTTTCGATCTTCATCCTCGGCGAGATGCGAACCGTTTTGTATGCCCTATGCGGGATGATCCTTCTAACGGAGAGTCTAACCCCTCGTCTTTTCAGTTCTGCTCTTATGGCTCCCTCGGCCAGGTCCAGCTCAAGTGCGATCCTCTTGACGTATTCGCTCAGCTCAATCTGGCTTTTAATGTGTGAAATCATATCGACCAGCTCCTTTGCCACCTCCATCTTTACCTCCATCTTATGGATATCTCCCCGCTTGGAGGCAAGTTTCAGGCGGAACTCTATCAGATCATCCGCGTTCTCCACGTATCTCTTGAACTGTTCTCCGCCGTTTGACCTGACGAAGGTATCCGGGTCCATTCCTTCAGGGAGGACAGCCACTCTGACGCGTAACCCCTCCTTCAAGAGGAGGGTCAGCCCTCTGGCTGCGGCGTTTAATCCGGCCTCGTCGCTGTCGTATACTATGACGACCTCATCGGCGTATCGTTTCAAAAGGGCCGTCTGATCCTCGGTGAGGGATGTGCCTGATGAGGCGACGATGTTTCTGACGCCGAACTGATATGGGATCACCACATCCATATATCCCTCCACCAACACGGCCCTTCTGGACCGGCGGATATGATCTTTCGCGAGATGGAGGTTATAGAGCAGTTTGCCTTTATGGAAGAGCGAGGTTTCGGGCGTGTTGATGTATTTCGGCTCGGAGCCATCGAGCGATCTGCCGCTGAATCCCACCACCTTGCCCTGGTGGTCGAAGATGGGAAAGATGATACGGTTTCTGAAGTAATCGTAAAGGTTAGTCCCGTCTCTGCTTTCGGCGGCGATGCCGGCCTTCACAAGGTCATCGGCCTTCAGCCCCGCCTTTGAAGCGGCCTCCAGCAGGTTCCGCCATCCCTGAGGGGCATAGCCGAGTTTGAAGACCCTTATGCTCTCATCCTTAACCCCTCTCTCCCTAAGATATCTCAACGCCGCTCTGTTTTCAGGTTTAAAGATCTGATTGTGATAGAACTTAAGAGCGAACTGAAGTGCATCCCATAATCTGTCTCGATCCGGGACGGCTTCGATCTGGGGAAGCCCCGGCAACGATATCCCCGCCCGCTGTGCAAGCTTGCGCAGGGCCTCGCCATAGCTGATCCCCTCATACCGCATCACGAAGTGGATCACCGTCCCACCGACGCCACACCCGAAACAATAGAAGAGCTGCGAGTCAGGTGATATCGAAAGGGATGGGGTTTTATCGTCATGGAAGGGACAAAGCGCCTTATAACCTCTCCCGGCGGGCTTAAGCTGGATGCCGTATTCGGAGATCACCTCAACTATGTCGTTTTTGAGGCGAACCTGTTCAGAGAGGTTCATCTTCCCCCTCCGGGTCAGTCCGTTTCAAGCGTCACCACCGTAACGCCATCCCCTCCTTCAGGAGGGTTCCCATACCTGAAGGATCTGACATGTGGATGATCCGACAGCAAATCCCTCACGGCCTTCTTTAACGCTCCGGTTCCCCTGCCATGTATCACCCTGACGCGTTCTAGTCCTGCGAGGAAAGCGTCATCGAGGTATTTATCCAGCTTCCTCCTGGCCTCATCGGTCGTACATCCGATCAAGTTGATCTGAGGGCTGATCGAGGCTCGTTTGGTAAGCCTTATCTGGAGAAGCTGCGGAGAGGTGAGCTTCACCTCCTCCCCCGGCTCCAGCCGTTCGATATCGGAGATCGGCACGGTAAGCTCCACACCGCCAACCTGTATCGATGCTTTCCCCTTATCATCTCTGACTCTCACGATTTTACCGGCAGCATCGAGCGATTTGATCCTGACAAGCTCTCCGGGAGTATAGATTCCACTTTTCCGCTCCCCCACCTCATCCTTTTGGAGGCTTCTTCTCAGGTTTTCAATCGCCTCATGTGCCCTCTTAATGCTCTCTTTGGAAGCCTGTTCCCGTCTTATCTCCTCAACTGTTCTTTCTATGGTTTTACGGGCGCCGGAGATGATTCTCCTCGCCTCTTCCTCGGCCGAGCGGATGATCTCCTCCCTTTCCCGCTTTATCTGATCTAGCATCTCCTCGAATCTCTTTGCCCTCTCCTCGGCTTCAGAGAGCCTTTCGGCGATCATCCTCCTATCGCGCTCTAGCTCCCTTCTCGCCTGCTCCATATCGGCCAACATCTCCTCGACGGCCACCGCTTCGCCTCCCATATATACCTTTGCCTTCTCCAATATCTCCTGAGGCATGCCGAGCTTTTGGGCGATCTTCAAGGCATTGCTGCTTCCTGGAACCCCTACCAGAAGTCTGTATGTAGGTTTAAGCGTTTGGGGATCGAACTCGACCGAGGCGTTCTCCATGCCGGGTTGGTTATGGGCATGGACTTTAAGCTGGCTATGATGCGTAGTTGCGATCGTCCTGGCGCCCGTGGAATGGAGGTGGTCGAGGATCGCCATTCCCAGCGCCGCTCCCTCGGCCGGATCAGTCCCCGCACCCAGTTCGTCTAGGAGTATCAATGAGTTCGGATCGGCCTCACGGATGATCTCTATGATCTTGGAGATATGCGAGGAGAAGGTGCTCAGGTTCTGCTCGATACTTTGCTCATCACCGATATCGGCGAAGATCCTGCTCCACAGCGCCACCTTACTCCTTTCGGCCGCCGGTATGAGGAGACCGCTCAACGCCATCAGGCTCAAGAGGCCTATCGTTTTGAGGGCAACGGTCTTACCTCCCGTGTTGGGACCGGTTATCACGAGCGTGGTGAACTCATAGCCGATATGGACATCTATCGGAACGACCCTATCAGGGGTTAGGGGACCGAAATTCGATCCGGAACGGCTTCGTATGGAGTGCTCGAGTATCGGATGCCTCACCCTCCTCAGATCTAGCACCCCTTCAGTGTTGATCTCCGGTTCATGGCAATCATAATCGATGCTGAAAAGCGCCTTGGCGTTTATAAAGTCCAGCTCACCTAGGATCTCCACGGCCGCCGATAGATCCTCCACAACCCCTCTCATCTCATCCGATAGCTCCAGCAGTATCCTTCTTATCTCCCTCTCCTCCTCGGCGGCGAGCTGATGAAGGGCGTTGTTCAGATCGACCACGGAGATCGGTTCCAAAAAGAGGGTAGCGCCACTTGAGGAGACCCCCTGGACTACGCCCTGGATTACCCCTTTGAACTCTTGCTTGATGGGGATAACATATCTATTGTTGCGAATCGTAACGATCCTCTCCTGAATCGCCTGCTGGTAATGGGGTGAATTGAGGATCGCCTCAAGCCTCCGCTGCAGCTCGTCCCTTGCTCTGGACATATTTCTTCTTATCCGCCTCAGCTCCGGCGACGCGCCCTCCAAGATCTCACCCTCTGGCGAGATCCTGGAGGAGATAGCATGAACGATGCGGGAGAGATTTGGGAGGTTAGAGGCCATCTTCTTCAGATGGGGTGCTATCTCGCTCTTGACCTCCTTGAAGAACCTCCTCACCTTCTCATTCACCTCGGCGAGGTTAAGAAGGGCGAGGAAATCATAGGGATCGAGGATAGATCCGGAGATCCTGAGCCTTACCAGCAGTGGTCTGACATCGGAGAGACCCTCCAGGGGCAATTTCCCAAAGGCGAGGATTACCCTTTTAGCCTCAGCACATAAGGTGAGCTGTTCCTTTATCTCCTCCAGCTTATCTAGGGGACGCAGTTCCGCCACACGGACTCTACCCAAATCGGAGAGAGCATAGGACAGAATGATCTCCTTCAGCTTATCGAATTCGAGCGTCCTCTCTAAATCCATCCCCCTCAACCCATCTCCCTTCATGAGCATGCTATATTATAGCACACCTTTCCCCGACATTTCAAACGCTGTATTCCCTTCGGGTGTATGAAAATTTTGTAGGTAAGAGGGAGTAGACAAAGAGGCTAGATGAATATAAAATAACCTCCAAACTCAAAAGAGCCTGGAGGTGAAAAGATGAATAAAGATTTTGTATCACTTAT
>JAGGXZ010000106.1 GCA_021162805.1 Candidatus Poribacteria bacterium | reverse complement strand
TACACTGCACGCAGATATTGGACTGGGCACATGCAGTTGAACACCTTTGGGATGTTGGAAAGATCCTATATGGAGAAGGAACAAAGAAAACAAAAGATTGGGTTAAGCAGAAGGAGTCTCTCCTTTGAGATGGGGAGGTGGAAGATGTGATAGATTCTTTGCAGAAGCTGAAGCGGAAGCAGAGGAACCCTCAAAAGAGGAAGGCATTGCAAGATTTGATAAGGTATTACACCACCAACAAGGATAGGATGAGTTATGCTCTCTACAGAGAGAGAGGTTTACCTGTCGGAAGCGGAGGGATAGAGAGTGGGATAAAGAACGTTATCAATCTGAGGATGAAGGGATGTGGTATGAGATGGAATAAGGAAAGGGCTGAGGCGATGTTGTTCTTGAAGGCTAGGTATCTGAGTGAGATCCCTTCTGGTGAGGCGATATTGGCTGCTTGAGCCTCCGACTGATTTCTTATACACCCACTTGATTCACCTTATCCTCAAATATATCCTTATATTGACTGATCATCAGCTCAAACCCGTTGTTCAGATTATCCCGAAAGGCAGCGCTTACTCGCGTGTCTCCCCAAATTTGGAAGGATCGGCTGCGGTAGTGGGCATTAAGAGTATACATCAGCCGTTGCAGATCGATGTAGTCACTTACCGAACCTTCGTTGATTTCCAGGAAAGGGTACAGCTTGCCATTTAGCATGTGTAGATCGCGATCCCAGCCTTTACGTCGGAAATAAGGCAGATAATCCTGGAAGATTCGGGTGGTCGGCACAGGGGTAAAAAGCATCGGGATGATAGAGCCCACGATCTCGGAGACAAACAGGATTGTTTTAACAACGGTGTCAATGTTTTCTTCTGGCAGGCCATAGAGCACAAAAGCATTGACCTCCAAGTTGCGCAGGCGGAAACCAGCTCGTTTGACCATGCTGACAGCTTTGACAAAGTGCTCCAAGCGAACATGTTGCCGATTCAAGCTACGCACATATTCGTCGTCTATGCTCTCGCAGGGCAGATATATCTTTTCGAAGTGCGCAGCTTTCATCAGGTCTACCAGCCGTTGAGATCGAGAAAGCGACCGGACGTCAAATCCTTCTGGAGCGTGAAGGCGGAAAGGGAGCTTCTCCTTTACGATCATCTCCAGGACGCGCTGGAAGTTCCCCTCGAAGCGCCAGAGCAGAAAGTCGGCATAAAAGGCGAAGTCGCGAATGCCGTAAGTCTCATACTTGTGGCGCATCTCGGCTATGATGTCCTCGGGCGTCCGAAAGCGTACCGTTTGACGACCGTTGTTGAGAGTACGTTGGGCGCAGTAAGCACAGTTGTAAGGACAACCTCGACTTGGGGTGATGATAGCATAATTTGGCGGTGTCTCATAAAGGGTGAGATCCGTCCAAAGGTCGTTGGCTTCCTCCACCTCGCCAACCACTACTATGTCGGCAGCGGTCATTTGGGCTGCATGCTGAGGTACTAGAGTGGGATAGATACCTCCCAGAATGATGGTGCTCTTTGGGAAGCGACGCTTGAGACGCACTGTCAGGTCGCGGACCGACTCCCACCAATAGGTCATAATGGCAGAGATGAAGATTTCATCAGGCGGATGCAGAATAAACTCCCGCGCCTGAAGCCATTCATCGAATTCCGCCCATGTCCTGCCGAAGTGATACTTGTAGAGCTCCAGCCGTTCTCCGTCTTTCTCAATGACATAAGGGCGTATGGGGCGACTAGGCTCGTCTCCTTCGGCGTAGGTTTCTCCAGGATTGATGCGATGCTGATGGACCCTACGTTTGCCATTAGGTGGGGTTTCCATGAAGTCAAAGAGTTCGATGCGCCTGTAGCCATATCTCCTGAGTAATGCTGCGATGCGGAGCAGGCCGTATGGCTGTGACCACTGCGCCCAATACTGGGTATCATAGACGGGTGGATTGATCAACAATGCTGTTTTTTAGACGGAGGTCCCGGCAAACCTTGAATTTCAAAGTGATGTACGATTCGCGCCATAGCTCACCTATTTTCTCATATACACCGCCAGCCCTTTACATTGGGCGTATAAGAAATCTGTTGGTAGATCAAGCTGTAGGAGCTAGGCATTCAAAGAAGAATGCCTAGCCCCTACAAATTTGCGATTCTCCTCCCGCAGAGTACGGGCAATTACAAGGTCTCGCTACGGAGATGGCCTTTAACCATTAGCGGAGGATCTGTATACGATTTTCACCCCAACTCCTCCAGACTCTTCTGAATGTCTCGTAATTCCTCCTCCGTCAGCCCCCACAACTCCGCTGCCAGTCGGTCGATCTCCGCCTCGATCTCCTGTACCCGTGCTGTGTCCCCGGCCGCCGTAGCTTCATGCGCCTCCACGGAGAGAACAGCTAGTTGGCAGTGAGTGGGATTGTCGGGATCAAAAAGAGGAACACGCACGTTCTCCAGCACGTGGGTGTCCATCTGGATACTCACCCCATATGAGATTACTACAAGCCGAGCAGGCGACGAATTCAAGGCCGCACACAAATAGTGGGCTTCCTCCTTATCCTGGAAGTCCACCATCATCAATTTGTGGTCAGGCACCACGGCTTTGGTCTCCGTTGGTTCTACTACGGCAACCGTCAAACCGGCTGCCTGTTCCCGCCATACTACCTTGTACGGCGCAAAGGTATAGTCACCTACAGCGAACATAGAGTAGAATGGAGCACCTTTCTCGATAAGCCCGCGCACGCCACGATCTCGCCTTTCCAGTAAGTCATCCTCGAACCACTTCAGATAAGCATAGGTCTTGGGAAACCGCGCCACCATCTCGTCTTCAGGTATTGCTTTCAACTTCATCCCCGGTTCATGTGTAACTAGGATATGAGCTGAAGGAGTTACCCCCCAACGTTGTACATCTCGCCCTCTCAGCAAAGGGTAAAGCAAATCAGGCTCGATGGCTGCTTGCACGCTCTCCACTTTCCGTCTCGCTCCTTTCGTAATGTTACTAATCATCACTAGACCATCAGAACGTTCGTCAATGATCTCCAGCCAGTAAACTCCATTGGCACCGCCAGTATATATCCCGGCACGCGCCCGATAATTCGACGCTCCCAGCACTTTCCTTATTGCTTGTAGCGCTCGGGGACGGCCGGTAATCCAGGGCGAGGTGGGGTCGGTCTTGTCCACAGGTTCAGCCACGAAATTGCGTCGCACCGTTATTTCCTGAACTTCCTCCAGCGAAAGGTCCTCTGGGATAACAGCGCCACCTCCCTTCTTGCGCCAATGGGTGTAGGGCACCGGATACCTGGTCATCCGACCTCGTTCCAACACCACGATAGCTGTGCGATTGCTGGCACCTTCGAAGGGCTTCAGGTCTGCCATGTCATCTACGTGTATTACACCCAGCGGCGTGCCATCCCCTAGCCGAAACCGGCGGAAGCCCTGACCTGCCCCTGCTGTCTTGAAGACGCTCTGGGTGATAAGAAACCCCAAGCGTCCACCAGCTCTCACATATTTGTCCAGCGCCACGTAGGTCATCAGGATGAAGATGTCGTCTTTGGCCTTGCCCAAAATGGCATCGAAGCCCTTGTGAGGGAATAACTCGTGAGCGGCCCACAGGGATGCCGTTTCCTGACGATACTCATCTGGCAGGCTCTCCCAGTTCACCCACGGAGGATTGCCGGCCACATAGTCGAAGCGGCCCTGGAACAATGGTGCGAAGGCGTTCTTGATGATACGCGCCCAGATGCCGTTGATCCCCCGACGCTCTAGATCCAGCAGTCTCTCGTACAGCTTCACGGCAACGCTGATTTCGGCCTCGTCCTGTCCCTCGATCAGCGGAAACGTCTGTAACAACCGGCGTCGGAACTGGGCCGCCGACAGATTCATTTTTACGCTCTCCTCCAGCAAGTCGGCCAATTGGTCGATGTAATGAGCATCCACCAGCGATCGAGGCACGGCGAATCTGCCCACAGCGGTTGAGAACTCCACACCGGCATAAGTGGATAGCTCCTTGCCCGGTTGTGGCGTCATGATGGAGTCAGTCAGGTAGACGGGGATGCTGATCTCGCCCCGACGGTGTGGAAGCAGATCCCCCAATGCCAACAGATAATTGGTGCGGGCGGTGATGACCGCCAGAGGGTTCAGGTCAAAGCCGACGACGTTCTCTAGAATCCGGTCCAGCACATCTGCCTCCGGCAGCATCCTCTCCTCGGCGTATTTCTTAATCCGCTTGATGGTTAGCACCAGGAAGGTGCCGGAGCCACAGGCTGGATCCAGCAGCCGTTTGCGGGGGTCGCCGTTTACGCCGAGCTGGTTCAACAACCGCTCGGCCAGCCAGTCAGGCGTATAGTACTCACCTAGATCATGCCGTAGTTTCTTAGGCACTAAGTTTTGATAGAGCTGTTTCAGGAGGTCACGCGTCTCCTCTGGATTTACGTCCAACGTCACCAACGAGTAGTTGGCCAGATCGCCGATGATCCGTCGCAGGGCATCCTCTATCGCCGGTTCCCAGGCATCTAGGTACCAGCCGAAGAAATCTCCCTCTAAGAAGTTCTTGATACCGAAGTCGGCGAAGATTCCCCCCTGTTCCATCTTTTGTAGATAGGAACGCAGGCTTTCCGTATCGGCCGAGGCTATCTGGGCTAGTCCCGTCCCTACCTTGGGCATCAGATAATAATGAGCCACCTGCACGGCCAGTAGTTTGATGAAAACGGCATAATAGGTGTGAATGGCGAAGAAGAGTCGTAAGGCGTTTGGATTCGTGTCCTTTACTCCATATGACTTCGCCAGTTTTGCTACATTCAACCGGGTACTGCCTTCCTCATAGCCGCAGATCTCACTAAATAGGCGTCGCCACTGTTGGAAGAGAATTTGAACCTTGGGATTGCCGGTGGTGCGCAGGGCGTTGTAGAGGGCCGATACGGCCATACGGCTGACCACAGTGTTCTCGCCGAAATCGCGCACCAGATTTTCAGGGGTTAGAGCTAACTCGGTGGAAAGGGAAAGCAAGTAGCGAAGAAAGGTCGCTGTAGAGTGGGCGGAGACAGGTATGGGGTCATCCACCCGCCAGCGTCCATCGCGAAAACGAATGAAGATGAAATAGTAACCGTCCAATACAGCCCCAGCCAGCCGTTCCTTACGATGCCGATCCAGACGTTCCAGGCCCTCCATGTACTGCTTAACCTGGTTGATAGCGTGTCGGTTTGCCCGATAGCTATTGCTTTTACGCAATGAACCCGGCGGTTCGTACTCTATGACGAAACGATTATAAACCGCATCGGCCCGGCCGTTGATCAGCGTGCGTCCCCGCTCCAAGCGTAAGCTTACGTCGAAGTTGCGCTCAAAGCGTTCCAAAATGCGCTCCACTTCAGCTACCAAGTCAGCCTCTTTGGCCGAGCGCCGGGCAGCGGCCTGGATATCACGAGCGATCTCCGGAGCCCGCTGACGGACGAAAGCTTCTAAGTCGGTAGGCGTGTAATTCATGTTATACCTGCTCCTGTCGATAGGCCGGCAGTGGGAAGATTATTTTTACCGGCTGACGATAGACGGCATGGCTGATCAAGAGCTCCCCTTTGGTCAGACGGGTTACAGCCATGCGAATGTCCTGTTCCAGAAAGCGGTAATCAGGAGCGTTGAGCTCCGATGAGCCGGTGCGGCCAATGACTTTAGTAGCGCAATTGCCTGTCACTCGACTGTGAACGGCGCTCATGAATTGCTGCGCGGAAATGAGGATAACCCCCAGGCTGCGGCCGCGCTCGGCTACGTCTAATACCTGTTGAGTGATAGGGCTCTCTCTGCTGCCTCCAGGTGCGTACTTGTTTAACTCATCCACGAAGATGATCACCTTCTCCGGCACGGGAGCTTCCTCGGTACGATCCTCCACCTCCTCCGCCTTTAGGGCGTAGATGGTACGCAGGATGTCACCGAAGACCAGAGTCTGCTCATCGTCGGCCAGTTTGGCGATGTCCACCACGTAGGTCCAACCGCCTTTGAGATTCACCAGCTCGTCGCTTAGCAATTTCTCGTGACGGGCTCTATCGTCTACGAAGATACCTGTTTGGCGCGTCTTTACGATGCGCCGCAGGTGACGGCGGAAGGCGCCGATAGACGAGCCGGCAAACATCCCCCGCCAGCGTCCTCTCTCGCTTTGCTTCTGGCGTAAGAACTCCAGTAATCCCGTCCAACTTTGTACATTGCGAAACTCGGGTTCATTACCCATAATGCCGGTCATAATCTCGCCGTAGATGCCCTCTATCGTGCCACTAGGATCAGCCACGTTGCTGAAAAGTAGATCCAGCTTGTCCGCCGTGCCTTCCAAATCATAGGCATAGAGAGTATAAAGGGTTGGTATTGGTGGATAGGAATTAGGTTGTCCATTTGATGCTCGGCGGTTCCAGTAACAGGCAGGATACTAACGTTCTCCGCCAGAACTTGCAATGCTGGAGTAAGATATGACAACGGGTTAGGCATGATCACTTCCCCCCATTGAGTCCTCAGGCCGATAGTAAATATACATGAACCTTCAATATCCTGTCAAGCGGAGATGAGGCTTCCTCTTAACTTGGAAAGCGATATACGTCAGATAATCTTCTGAATTCACGTTTAGCCGTGGTGCTGATAAAAAGGCTATGCTCTCCCGCTCACCTCGGTCAAGATGTGAGGAAGCTATATCGTCCGGTATATCCTTGACCTCTATCGGTTTCCAATTTTCCTGGTTCAGGAACTGCTGAAGCGTATGGGCATCCTCAAAGCCCCGGCGTATTCCTTCCACGACAGCCTCCTCATAAACCGATCGTGGGAATTGGACCTGACCATAAAGTTGCTTGAGCAGGTGAAGCAAATTCAGCTTTGCAAGGGCCATTAGTGGTCCGGCATTCGCGATGACGACCTCGGACATCAGGCTAACTCCTCCTGTACAGTTTCCTCGTCAGATACCGGCTCGATGCCTCGCATTCGAGCTTCGCGGATGAGATCTCGCTTGGATAGGCCGAGCTGCTCTGCGATGTAACCCAGAGATCCTACGCCCGCTTGATAGAGAGATAAGGCTCGCTCCACTTTATACTGGTAAAGCCCTAGTCGGAATATCTGCTGAAGAGTGACCTGTTCCTCCGGAATGCCCTTTAGCCACTGGCGCGGAATTTGTATCACAATCGTCTGTTCCATTTAAAACCCTCCCAAGAGGTATACTCCTCGTTCTCCCTTAACTTGATTAAAGCGGCGTCATATGTATCTTCCAGAATCCCTATGAGACGTAGGTAATCCTCTATAGGATAAGATCACCTCTACATAGAGTCCTTATTTCATCAAGAGCATCTTCCCGGTGAACTCCTTCTCGCCGAGTATAACCCGATAGATGTAAACCCCTGAACTCACCGGCTCGCCCTCCTGATTTCTCCCGTCCCATCGGACGGCCTTAGATCTGTCGATATAGCTTCCGGGAGGGAGCCTTCCCAGATCTATCTCCCTCACGAGCCTGCCGTTTGTCCCGTAGATCAGTATCCTGACCTCAGCCTCATCGCTGAGCTCAAACGGGACCCATGTCTCGGGGTTGAAGGGATTCGGATAGTTCGGCAGGACCTTTGTCTCCAGACCGCTTTGGACAATCCTGATCCCCACCAGCTCGCCGTCTGCTCCTATGCCTATAAGATCCCTCTCTACGATCCGGAGAGTTGAAGGCAGCTTAAGGGTTTCGAACGGCAGGCCAAGCCCTATGGCTGCTGTGCCGCCTGATACTCCTATCCAGGCGACGCCGGATCGGGCGAAGACATCATCGCGATATGAGCTCGGCACTATAACCGCCCAGAGAGGTATCTGCAGGTGTAGCTCGCCATCCCTTAACCTCGCCCATATCCTACGAAAATAACGTCCGCCGCTTATGCGGATATACATCGCAAGCGGGGGCGCTCCCGCTCCGAGCCGCTCGCCGTAATGTTTACCCACCAGGACGAGATCGAGTATATCCACCTTGCCGTCCGAGTTGACGTCCGCACTCCAGGCGTTATCCTGAGGCGAGGAGACCTTCCGCCCGTAGTTTTTGCCTATCATCACTAGATCGAATATGTCCACCCCTCCGTCGGAGTTGATGTCCCACGGGACGGTGTTGATCCTGATCTCGTCCGAGATCATTTCTCCGCCGGGTCCTGAGGCGAGGATCGTTATCGTGTAAAGGCCACTTTCGTTTAACTCGGGAAGTTCACCTTCATATCTCCCATCCCCGTCGGGGTCCGAAAGCTCGATCTTCCTCTTCTCTCCCGAAGGCGATATCAGCGTTGCGCTGACCGAGGTCACATCCCCACCTACCTCGGCCCATATGGTGAGAGGAGCGGGCGAGATGAGCTTCATCGGCCCGATGGTCCCCGTTATCTTCGGCGGCTCAGCCGGAGCGGGATTTTCGAGCTCCACCTTCATCGTCCGGCTCGTCGAATTGCCGAATTTGTCCGTTATATCGAACCTTATGACCTTGATCCCGTTTCCCCTTGAGTTTTCGGGCGAGATCTCAAACTCCCCCAGGTACATCCCTGACTGACCTGGGATGAGCTCCGGTATCGGTATGGGATCGGGCTTTGTGGAGTCGAGTTTTGAAAGATCAACCTTAACGGTGAATCCAGGGTCACCTATAATCGTTATGCTGATCGTATCGCCGTTTTTGACCTTCTCGGGGGAGACGGTCAACAGCAGGATCTGCGGCTCCCTCTCCAGGGTCAAGTTTACCACTGCCCTCGCCCTTGAGACGTCCTCGTCACTCAACGTGTAACTCTGAGTGAAATCACCGTAGGAAACCCTTATGGTATCGCCCGGCTCAGCCAGCACGGTTCCCTCAGGGGCGGAGAAGGTGGCTTTATAGATCCCCCCATCGTCGGTCAAAGCGGTCTGTGAAAGCGACCTCGATGGAAGTTCGACCGTGACCTCGGCGTTCGGGATTACCGTTCCGTCCTTCTCCTTAACGGCCCCCGTTACGATAAAGGTGACTATCTTCCCCTCACCTTTGGAGACGAGCTCGACAGTTGAGGTTTTGGAAAGGGTGGCGATATATCCGGCGGTATATTTTATCTTCTCACCGGCTCCGACGTTGCGTGTGGTGGCGAGCTGAACGGATATGCTCTCCCCGAGATCGCCGATCTCCTTAAGCTCAAGATCGCCGCTCACGGTTAGGGTGAGCTTTGTGAGCACGGCGCTGATGGATAGATCGTAGGTTCCATCGTCGGAGGCGGTGAAACTCCACTCATATTTCTGTGGCTCCCCCTTCAGATCCTGTCCCTGGAACAGGGGGTTATCGGGCGATGCCGTCACGGAGTAGAGTTCCCTGACGGTGTAGTCCCCCTTTTTAAGCTGAAAGCTCTTATGTTCACCTATCGAGACTCCTTCAGTCTTGAACTGGAAACTTTGAACTTCCGTCCCGTTCAGGTCGAGGATGGATATGTCCGCCTGTGTAGTTATATGGTAGTTGAAGGGGAAGGTGAATCCCTGAGGTATCATGAAGGGTGATGTGAATTCGCCCGTTGCTTCGCCCTTCACCTCTATCTGACTGACATCAGAGGCGGACCATGCGAGCGCGGTGATCAGCATGGCCGCGAGAAATAAAGCCGCTCTTGACATCTCTACCCCCTTGACTTACCCTTAAGCTTTTTCATACAATGGTTTATCTGGCTGAAGTATTCATGAAGCTTGATGTATTCGCCGTAGAGGTCCCTGTAGATCCTGTGATTTTCAGCATTGGGCCTATAGGTTTCAGATCGGACGCCGGCCATTTTGGATGCTGCCTCCTTTATATCGTCATAGCCGCCGTTTCGGCTTCCCGCGGCTATAGCTCCCAATATGGCGGCTCCCAGAGCCGAGGCATATTCGGTCCTGGCGATCTTGATCTCCTTGCCCGTCACGTCGGCGTAGATCTGCATCAGCATCTCGTTCTTCGTCAATCCCCCACATGCGTAAAGCTCCTCGACCGGGACGCCCTCTTTGGCGAAGGCTTCGATTATCATGTTCGTCCCATAGGCGGTCGCCTCTATGAGGGCCCTGTAGATCTCCTCCGGTTTGGTGCTCAGGCTCATACCCAGGATCAATCCGCTTAAGTTCGCGTCCTCTAAAAACCTACATCCGTTCCACCAGTCCAGGGCAAGCAGACCGCTTTCGCCGGGACGCTGAGCGGAGGATTTCATGGCGAGGAGGGTGTGGAGGTCTACACCCCGTCTTTCGGCCTCCGATCTATAATCCGCCGGGACACAGTTCTCGATGAACCATGCGAATATATCACCTACGGCGGCCTGGCCGGCCTCATAGCCGTAGTATCCCTCGACGATTCCGTCCTTGACGACGCCGCGAACTCCCTCGACGATCACCTCATCCTCGCTCATCATCATGTGGCAGGTGGACGTGCCCATCACCATGACCATCTTATACGGCTCGACAACTGAGGAACCGGGAACACCCGCGTGGGCATCTATCGTACAGACGGCCACAGAGGTGCCGGGCTTGAGGCCCGTGAGCTCCGCCATCCTCTCGGTTATCCCTCCCGCCCGTCTGCCTGGAGGCAGGACAGGGGCGGAGAGCTTCTCCTCAACCACGTTTTCCATCATCGGATGGAGCGCCTTGAAGAACTCCTTAGACGGATATCCCTCATCCGGGCTCCACATCGCCTTATATCCGGCGTTACACGCGCTTCTGACCTCCCTCCCCGTGAGCACCCAGACGATCCAATCCCCCGCCTCGAGGATCCTTTCGGCCGCCTCATATATCTCCGGCGAATCGTTCAGTATCTCGAGGATCTTGGGGAACATCCATTCGGATGAGATGCGGCTGTACCGACGCATGAAACGCTCGTTTCTCTCAGCGGCCAGTTGATTGATCCTGTCGGCCTCAGGCTGTGATGCGTGATGCTTCCAGAGCTTAACCCAGGCGTGAGGGTTATCCTTGAACCTTTCGACCTTACAAAGCGGGGTGCCATCCCTGAGGGTCGGCAGGATGGTACAGGAGGTGAAGTCCACGCCGATCCCGATCACCTTCTCCGCCTCAATCCCCGATTCCCTCAAGACCGCCGGTATGACGGCTTTGATCGTCTCGATATAATCGTCGGGGTCTTGCAGCGCCGATTCCCTCTTCAGTCTGATATCGGATTCAGGCAATGCTTCATCTATAACTCCATTTGCGTATCTGTGGACAGCGGTTGCGATCTCCTTGCCCGTTTCAACATCCACCAGTATGGCTCTGCCAGATTCGGTTCCGAAATCAAGTCCAATGACATATCTTCCCATCTTTTCCCCCTCTCTCCTTTGATTCCGGCAATACTGATACCACATCTGAACGGTTGAAGTCAAGGATGCTAAGGGAACAGGTAGGGCTTTTCAATGATTGTATGATTTAGTATACTATCACAAAGACCACCAGGAAGGAGGTGAGAAAGATGCTCGTGGCGGGCCGGTATGTCCATCCCAACAGCTTATTCGCCAGGCTGTCCAAAAT
>JAGGXZ010000105.1 GCA_021162805.1 Candidatus Poribacteria bacterium | reverse complement strand
TCGTTCCTCCTCTGCACACAGGGCTTCAAGGCTAAGGCGGGTGTTAAGCCGCCTGCTGACGGTGAGGTGGCCGCCTACGTGAACGGTTCTCGCTTGGCGAGTAAGCATGACAGGGTGTCGCACCAGCCCGGTCTGGCAAAACCGTCACATTGCCGAGGTGCACCTTAACCCCGAAAGGGAGAGGCAGGAATGCCAAAGTACGGGCGAAAAATCTTTCGCCCGTACTCAAGGGAAATAAAAGCGAACACAATTGGTAGGCTTCGGCTCATAGAGCGGCCGGGAGCCTCGGTCTATCTGCCGCAATGGGATAGAAAGGAGGGCGGTTCCTCAACCGGCAGATAGATCAATTTGACACAGTTTGAGGAACCAGGGTTAAAAATGCGTTTCCTTTTGATTCAACCAGGGAATGAAGGAAGTAATTTCAGGCACTCCCTCGGAATGGTCGAGCCATTGGGGCTTGAGATGATCGGCGCTGCTCTGGCGCGGAAGCACGAGGTGGAGCTCCTCGATATGAGACTGTCAAGCATGAAGGAGCTTGTGAGAAGGATCGAGGACTTTAAGCCTCAGGGGTGTGGGATAAGCTCGACCTTCACCGTGGATTACAACCAAGCCGTTAAGATATCGGAGGTGATAAAAGGGATAAATCCGGATATCTTCATCTTTGTTGGAGGGCATCATCCTTCACTCCAACCTGAGGATTTCCATCTGCCTTCTATCGACGCGATTGTGGTCGGTGAAGGGGAGATCACGGCTTCGGAGATGGCTGATTGCCTGGAGGAGAGGGGCGATTTGAGAAAGGTGGCAGGGCTGGTTATAAACTATCCTAGCGGACAGCTCCAAACACCTCAAAGGGAACTATTAGGGAATCTGGATCAACTTTTACCCCCTGCTCGACATCTCATAGATGAGAACTGGAGACATTATCGGCTTACCTCTCGCCAGCCGGTTTCCTCCGTTGAGACGGCCAGGGGATGCCCCTATCGATGTAAATTCTGCAGCGTCTGGGTCTTCTATAAGGGCAAGGTGAGGTTTAAATCCCCTGAGAGGGTAATCAGGGAGATCGAGGGGACAAAGAGCGAAAACATCTTCTTTACCGATGATAACTTCTTTTCAAACGTCGCCAGGGCTAAGAGAATCGCCGAGCTTCTCAAGGAACGGGGGATTAAGAGGAAATATATCGTTCAGGTGAGGAGCGACGTGATAGCTTCACATCCGGAACTTGTCGAGATGTGGACCGACGTGGGGCTTGAGGTTGCCTTCCTGGGATTCGAGAAGGCCTCGCAGGAGGAGCTCGACTCGATAGAGAAGCGCAATACGGTTGAGAACAACGAGAGGGCGCTTGAGATATTAAGATCCGCTGGAATCGAACCCATGGCCTCCTTCATAGTCGATCCGAGCTATGACAAGAAGGATTTCGCCGCTCTCAGAAGGTATATCAAGAAACTTAAGCTCAGGTTTCCATCCTTCACCGTGCTCACGCCTCTGCCCGGAACAAGGCTTTTTGAGGAGTTCAGGGATAAGCTACCCTGCAGGAACTATAATCTCTTTGATCTCATACATCCCGTTCTTCCAACCCGCTTACCCTTACGGGATTTCTGCAAGGAGTTCGCGAAGTTATATCGGACAGCATATCCCCCTGCATATCTATTTCTGATGAGAATCTATGTCCTGCTTAAAAGTCTGAAAGGACAGTTGATATACTCAGATTGGAAACAGGTTTTCAGGGACTGGATCAAACTGTCAGATCCTAAGGCTTACCTGAGCGACATAAAACAGGTTTGTCCTAACCTGAAATGAGCTTCGATGGGATGAAGAGGTGCTAAGTTGGAAATCAGGAAGATCGTTCATCAACTTAAAGCCCTTGCCGATGAAGGGAGAATGACGCTCTTTCTGATCCTTTGGCGGCGTGAATGTTGTGTGTGCGAGCTCATGAACATAATGGAATGGGAACAGTCGAGGGTATCACATCAGCTGAAGTTGCTCAGATTCGCCGAGCTAGTTGAAAACAGAAGAGAGGGCAAGTGGGTGATCTACTTCATACCCGAGGAGGTTAGAAGAGATGAGCTGGTATCGGTTATAACCGAAAAGGTGAAACTGCCAGCCGATATCGAGAGGAGAATCGAGATGGTCAAGGAGACCAACGTGAGGGAGTGTGTGGGCTCAACCCTCTAATGGACGATTCACCAGAGGAGGAACATCAATGGGGGTATTGGAACTGATCAGATCGGAGTTCAAGGCGATGATACACCAGGGCGGGTTTTCAAGCGAGAGGGTGGCCGTCAGGGCCGGCGTTAAAACCCGTCCCCTCTCACCCGAGGAGGCCATAGGGTCGCCGGGCAGGAGGGATTACCCCATACTTCAGGGGAAAGAGGTCGTGATGGAATCCGTCTTCAGGGGCGTCAGGGGACAGGCCTTCACCGATCAACCCGGCGATTTCGACGGGACGCTCGAGGATGTCTTGGACCTGCCCCTTGAGACCAACTATCAGCGGGCGGTCTTCATCTCGACTCTCAACGCCCTGATGCGATACCTCGGTCGGATAGAGCGCACCGTCCACTGCCGGGACGAATCCCCCGAAAGATGCGGTGAGGAGATAGCGAGGTGGATACGCCAGAACTACGGCGAGGTCAGGGTAGGCTTGGTGGGAATTCAACCCTCCCTCCTCGACGGGCTGATATCGGAGTTCGGACCGCAAAAAGTGCGAGCGACCGACCTAAACCCCCGAAATATCGGCAGGGTCAAAGGCGGTGTGGCCATCTGGGATGGAAGGAAGGACACCGGGAGGCTCATAGCCGAATCGGATCTGATACTTGCCACGGGAAGCGCCATCGTCAACGACACGCTCGGGGACATAATCTCTCTGGCAGAGGAGAATGGCAAACCGCTCGTGCTGTTCGGCGTGACGGGAGCCGGAGTGGCCGAGATACTCTCTCTGGAGAGATACTGTCCGTTCGCGACATGACCTCACACGAGGAGGTATGACGTGAGGAGAAGGGTTTTGTTCATCTGCACCCACAACTCGGCGCGCTCTCAGATGACGGAGGGATTGTTGAGGGCATTGTACGGAGACCGCTATGAGGCATACAGCGTGGGGACTCAGCCGACTGAGGTCAACCCATATGTCATCAGGGTGATGGCGGAGATAGGAATAGACATATCGGATCATCGTTCAAAGAGCGTGAACGAGTTCCTCAATGAGGAGTTCGATTATGTGATCACGGTCTACGACCGCGCCAAAGAGACACGCCCCTTCTTCCCAAGAGGTAAGAGATACATCCACAGGGGATTCGACGATCCCTCGAGCTTCCACGGATCAGATGATGAAAAACTCGATTTCCTCAGGCGGGTGAGGGATGAGATAAAGAGGTGGATGGTTGTTGGATCTTCCCCGACAAATGCTACCTTAACCGTGAACCGTTTCCGAGATGTAATAATTTTGTAGTAATTTTTCTTCCCTTACCGGATTCAAGGGTACAGATGTAAATGCCCAGTAGGGTTGGTTTGCCTGCCTTGTCCTTTCCATCCCAATACACCGCCTTTTCCTTGGTTATGTAGTATCCCGGCCTTTTTTCGCCCAGATCAATCCTGCGGATAAGCTTCCCCTTCAGGTCGTAAATGCTAAGCGTTAAATGGGCCTTCCAAGGCAGAGTATAGGTTATCCACGCACCTCCTCTCTCAGCGTCTGGGAAGGCGTTGATCGTGAAGTCGGCGGGGATAGGTCCGGTCGGTCTTCCCTGAGACGCTTCGAGTTTCGCCTTTATTCTCTTCCGATTTCCCCTTCGAAGGATGAGCAACTCCACCTCCGTCCCAGGTGGAGTTCGATATACCATCTTCCTCAGGGCTTTAGAGCCGTCTATCGGCTTTCCCTGGTATTCCAGGATGATATCCCAGCGTTTAATGCCGGCCCTTTGAGCGGGTGAATCCTTCAAAACCTCCGTCACCAGCACCCCTGAGTTCTCCAGGCTAAGCTGAGCTCTCAGGGCGTCAGGAATCGATTGAACCTCCACCCCCAGCCAGGAGCGGGTTACAACACCCTTTTCGATCAATTGTTTGACGGCGAATTTGATGTCATTAATGGGAACGGCAAAGCCGGTTCCCTCAGCTTCTTCAGATGAAGGGCGTAATACCGAACCGGACGTTCCCACCGATGTGGAGCCTGATAGTCTGGCTTGGATAATCCCTACGACTTCCCCATTGCTATTTATCATGGGTGCTCCGCCCATGCTTGGATTGATGGGCGCTGTGATCTGGATGAGCTCCTTACCGTTAACCTCAAGATCGAGGTTGCTGATCACGCCGGTCGAAAGCGAACGGGATAACCCGAAGGAATCTCCGATTACCAGGATAGATTCCCCCTTTTTTAACCTGTCAGAATCGCCGAATTTGACCGGCCGAAGATCAGGAGCGGTGATCTTAATCACACCGATGCCCGTTACCCCGTCAATTCCAATGGGAGTCGCCTTGTATTTTAATCCGGATGGGAGTATCACCTCCAGCCTTTCAGCGCCCTCAATGATGAGCCGCGTCGTCAGAACATATCCGTCAGCGTTGTAGATAACGCCGGTAGCGAACTGCGGGCGATCGTTCTTAACCGTAACGACGGAGGGATCGACCTGACGCACAACATCCACGATCTGTTCCACTGTCTGTAGGAACAAACCTTTATGGGGAGGTAGATCCTCCTCCTGCCAGGCAGAACACAGACATATCGGCGTTAGGGTGAGAAGTATCAGAGGGATGAATTTACCTTTCATCTAGATCACCTCCTAACTGAGGCTATGAGGGAGGATAATCCCCTCTCGTATAAGTTTTTCCACAAAGCTCAGTATATCTGCGGTCTGAATGCGCCCTTTCATCTGGTTCACCAAAGCCTGGATCTTCTTCCTTCCGTTGATTATTTCCTCCAGAATCTCCATCTCCCAATCTTCAAGCTGATAGGCACATGGCCAGATAGGGTCTTCTACCTTCAACCTACGTTCCTTCTTCGACAAACGAAGGGGAACGGCGGGATATAGGATGGATCGGAGGTTTACGGAGATATCATCCGCCACATGGGAAACATAAGGTTCCACCAGGAACTTATAACTGTTTCTGGATAAAAGCGCTTTATGGACATGCCATTGAGATTCCTCGTCCATTTCTCCTCCCTCATGTTTATATATTTCATCCCACAGGGAGAGCACATCAGGACTGAAGATGACCTTCTCTTGAGGTTCATCGTGGGAGGATGGGAAGTTCTTCGAGATAAAGTCGACAATTTGAGCGAGATTGCTTGAGAATCTCTCCATGCTGAAATGTTCCCTTACCTTTCTCACGCCGTTTTCACCCATCTGTCTTCTCAGTGATTTATCGCCCAGCAGCCTGAGGACGGCTTCCACACCCGTTCGCCAATCGAGTTTAACTCCATGGTTTGTAAGGATGGTATCCATGAAAAACCCTGTCTCCCCCTCCACGACGGTATCTTTCAATCCACCTATGCGGGAGCAGACAACTGGCGTTCCACATGCCATGGCTTCTACCGGGGTATAGCCGAAATTTTCGGTGACAGAGATCGTAGGGTTCAACAGGATATCTGCCGCGGAATACAAAGCAACCAGACTCCTCTCCGGCTGATTTCCCAATAACAACACGTGTCCTCCAAGCTTACGCCTCTTAATCTCTTTCCTCAGGTAACCGTAGTATCCGTCAACCGGGACATCGAAGTGGGGGAACCGGTCATTTTCGATAGGTCCGACGATGCAGAGAGTGCTCCTTGGATATTCCTTAACGATCTCTTGAAGCATCCAAAACAGAGCATGCAGGTTTTTCTCCGGGTGAATCCTCCCGACGTAGAGTAGAAATGGAGCATCAAGAGGAACATCTATGGTATTCTTTAACAGCTGTCACAGACCGAAGATTGCGAGGATTTCGGATCAACGCAAATTGGGAAGGTTTGCAGCCGTAGCCCCGAAGGAGAGGATTTCGGGCATTCAGGCGGTGGAGCATACGGTGTGCCATACGCTTTAAGGGCATGCACAAAACAACGGCCCAGGAAAGCATGACATTCGTAAAAGTCAAGGCAATCATAACACGGCTGGCCCGAGAACTTCTCCTTCGGAGGTCTTATAAGCTGCATCAGCCGTTCAGAATTCCAAACCTCCAATATAGATTGCTTCGATAGATCCCCCACGACGAACTCCGGCGTTGATGGCACCTCCTCACATGGCACAACCTTACCATCCGGATATATGGCGAGCTGCTGCATCCCCGCTGTACATCTGGCACGGTTTAAAAAAGCCCTCTCCTTCTCCCCCCTGCTTTTGGGTTCAGGCGCAAAAACCCAACTGGTGCTGATGCTTGTGGAACTGTATTTCTCCCTTAATCTTTGTACGGTCTCGTCAAGCCACTTTAAATCCTCATGTGACATAAAGAGATTATCATCAAGGTGACGGTAAAGCGATCTGACATACTCACTAAGACCGATATCGTCAACGCCAAGGGAAGCTAATAGATCGACGAGAGCGGGGACCTGACGAACGTTGTAAGAGGTGAGCACGGTCTTAGTGGCGACTTTAATCCCCTTCGCCTTAAGGCGCTTGATCACGGGGATCATCTCCTCCAAATAGTTCCTTGCTCCTGTCAAAAGGAAGATGGTATCAGGATCAGGGGAATCTATGCTGATTTGAACCCTTGGTATCCCTATTTCCGCAAGCCTATCCACCGTCGCCTCGGATAGAACGCATTTTGTCGAGATAACAGGGAGAATATCATGGGCTACAGTATGTTCAAGGATATCCAGGATATCAGGATGCATGAACGGGTCACCGCCTGAGAAATGGATAACAGGGATCCGCAATTCCGCAGTTTCCTCTATCAACTCCTTCACACGTGGGAGGGGCAAAAGCGGTCCCCCTTTACCATGCCTCTGTTTCTCAGCATAACAATATATGCAGTTCGTCCGACAGGCATTGGTCACCATATATACCAACGACAAAGGTGCAAGAAGACGTTTAAACGTGAAATCAATGGAGTCGGCGTCCATGACAAACTCTAACGGGTCATATCTCCTTCGAAGTCGCTCTGGAACCTCAGAAGCTTCGATGAAATAACGGCTGTTTTCATCGAGAAATTGTTTTACATTGTGAGGTTCCACAGGACGGCCGGTCACGTAGCTCAGTGCATGCGCTACATCCTCAACCACCCTCTTGCCATCGAAAAGGGCGATCGTGATCGCCTTCAACGGATGGATAAAGCTCTGTTCGGCAACGGTTCCGATGTCGGTGAGCCGGTAGAGGAGGACGTAACCCTGTTCTCTGCGCATCCTCCACATTGGGTTAAGGATTAAAGCCATGCCCAGCACCCCCTCTGAATTTCATAAAACCCGTCTATCAGATGGTTCGGGAACGTAGAGGATCTCTTCGATCGGATAACGATTCCCGGTTAAATTCTCCGACGGGTATACCTCAGGAGAGCGATCATGATTATGAAATATACCGTATCCTATCAATCCGAGGGAGAAAACCAGAATTGAAAGCGCCACCGCCCTTCTGAATTTTAAAACCCATATGATCCGTCGCATGAAGCCCATCAATTCACCGAGTTTGGCGAGGATATCCGGTCTCGTCGAAGCGGGTGGTTCCAGCTTATACTTCAGCCGATCCCAAAAGTCGGCAGGGGCCTTGGGAATATCCTCCTCCCTCGCTAAAGACTCAAGCGCCTGATGGGTAACCTGCAACTGTTGCCATTCCTCCTGGCACCTGGGGCAATGATTCAAATGCTCTAAAAGCTCATCCTGGGTTTTGCGATCTAGATCCCTATCCCCTGATAGAAGAGAAAATAGGGCTTTTTGAGCCTGAGCGCATTTCATCTGTATCCCTCCAAGAGCTATTTGAAAAATCCTATGGATTTAAGCCGTTTCCTCAATTTCTCATGAGCACGGAACAAACGGGAGTAGACCGTCCCGACGGGACAACTCAGGATCTCGGCGATTTGCTCACAGGAATACGCTTCGAAATAACGTAGGATTATGACGATTCGATACTTTTGCGGTAGATTATCAATGGCCTGTCGAACGAGCTCTCTATATTCTTTACGCTCAAGGATGCGGTCAGGCATAGCGGAGCCATCGGCGAAGTCGTATCCTTGGCTCATAAACTGTTCAAGCGATATCAGATCTCTTTTGGCTTTGTGGCGCCGTTTTCTGCAGTAATTTATGCAGATTCGAGTTAACCAAGTGGAGAACCTCGCATCCCCCCGGAATCGCCCGATACCTTTGTAAGCGCGGATGAATATCTCCTGCGCTATATCCTCCATGTCGGGTGTCTCGCCAAGCAGCCGATAGATTAAGCGGTAAACCAAATCCTGATACTTGCGCACCAATATCCCGAAAGCAGCCTTGTCCCCGCTTTGACAACGCGCGATGAGAATTTCATCCTCATTTAAGTCGGCGCTCCTTCCCTCAACGACCATAGGACTTCCTGTGATTCGAATTGTTTCCAATTCCATTAGACCCCTCCGCTCGGAAAACCTTCCAAAAATCTCAGCCTATGAAGTTGTAAGCGATTGAGGTATTATATCCGATAAGCAGATCCGATGTTCTACCCCGTTCATCCGCTCCTTTCAGGAACATGGCTCGGGTATATCGAGGCGGGGCATCAGATTATCGTTAAGTGTAGCAGAGATCTAAGAGGTCAGAAAACGTTACAACGTTAGACGTTGAACGTGCAACGGATTTTCTCTCTCCTCGTTCCTCCTCATGGATAACCGCTACACTCAAGGGAAATAAGAGCGTTATAGTCGCTTATAGTTAGCGGCCACCTTTTCGAAAGCCTCTATCACCCCTTCGAGAAATCCCTCCTCCGGTTCGATATAGGCTGGGATCGAGAGTATCCTTCCGATCAAACTCTCCGCGACGGGGAAATCGCCCTCTCTATACCCCTTAAAGGGGGGTAGACCGAGGAACTCCCCTCCCAAGGGGCCTCTTCCGTGCCCCCACAGGTCAAATCCCCTCCTGAAGATCATCCTCTGGTGTTCGAGCGACCTCCCATACCTGCTTATCGGAACTCCCTCGGCCCTCAAAGCCTCCACATATCTCTCGACCGAAAGTCCATCCAGATCCTCCGGCTGATATATCATCTTCAGCCCGCCGTAGAAGCCGGCGGGTTTCGCCTTAGGATAGCTCCTGACCGGTTTAACGCCCGGTATCTCATTCAGCGCCTCAAAGAGCTTCCTTCTGAACTCATCCCTCCTCCCGTTCCTGTAATCGAGCGATCTGAGGGAGACCTTCGCCAGAGCCAGGGCCAGCGGATGTGCCCTCCATTTCAACCCCAACACTTCGCTATCCAGCCCTCTGTATTCCGGCAACGTGAGCTCCTCCGTCACGCCGGCTCTATGAAGGTGGCAGTACGCGAGCATCCTCTCGTAGAACTCCCTCACGTTTGTCGTGGCTATCCCGCCCTCACCGCCACAAACCGGCTTTCCCCCTGGCATCGTCCCCTGAAGGCTGAAGCAGGTCACATCGCCTATGTTCCCTATCTTTACCCCGTCCCATTCGGCTCCATGAGCATGGGCGGCATCCTCCACCACCGCTATCCCGTATCTTCTCCCTATATCCATCAGGGCGTCCATATCGCAGACGTTCCCCCAGAAATGTATGGGAATTATCGCCCTCGTCCTCGGCGTTATCCTCCTCTCGACATCCTGGGGATCGATAAGCAGCGTATCGGGATCGATGTCGCAGAAGACGGGTCTTGCGCCGAGGTGGAGCGCACCACAATATGTCCCGATATAGCCGAGGGTGGGGGTTATCACCTCATCTCCCGGCCCCACCTTCACGGCGTAGAAGGCGCTTGCCAGAGCCATCGAGCCGTGATCCACCGTAAGGCAGAAGTCACATCCTATGTATTTTCTGAACTCATCCTCGAACTCCTTCGGAAGTCCCGTTCCGGAGCCGGAAAGAAATCCCTGCTCTATGAGCCTGCAGACTTCCTCTTTCTCCTCATCGATCGGTCGTTTCCACCTTTCAGGGTTTTCGACCGTAACAGCCGGTTTGCCCCCTAGGATCGCCAGTTCGCTCATTTCTCTCCTCCCGTTTTTAATCCATAAGTTATCAATTCTTCAGGCATATCGGTTTGAATCCAATCTACCTTCGCCCTCAGCATCTTATCCCATATATCGGGGCGATCCCATTCGCCCAGGGTCTTCGCCTGAACGTAGATTTCTCTTCCATGAAACGCCCTGCAGATTTCAGGGATGATCACATCGGCGTTGATCTCCACGGCGTTGGGTTGAACATCGTCCAACCAGGCGTCAAGGCCATATTTAGGCCACCATTTCGGCATGATGGCGATCTCCCCGTTCGAGAGGGCTCGGATCTGTCTCAGGAGATCGAGCTTACCGAAGACGACCACCTGATCCTGCATCCCAGCTCGAAGGATCTGTCCGACCAGCAACCGGGGATTCACCCGTTTGCAATCGAGGTAGAGGTTGATCCGCCTGTAGGCCAGATCGAGACATTCCTCCAAACTCAGGACCCGCTCACCCGCATATCGTGATGAGAACCAGCTTCCAGCATCCAGCCGTTTGATCTGGGCCATGGTGTGCTCTTCGACCGATCCCTTCCCGTCGGTTGTCTTATCCAGCAGTGAGCTATGCATGAGCACGTGGTATCCATCGCCGGTGAGTCGAACGTCCACTTCAACCCATTCGATCCCGGCTTCGATGGCCAGTTCCAACGCCGGTTTCGTGTTTTCAGGTGCCCGACGCATCATACCCCGATGGGCTATCACCTGGAAACGGCGAGGTTGCTTAAGAGGTTGATAGAAGGGAAACCATCCCATGATTTACCTAAGCGCTTTTATCCTACCCCAGGTGGCTATCATCTTGCCCTGAGATTTAACCGGTGTTTCCTTACCGGTTGGTTCTAAGACGATGACATACATCCCCGCGCCGGTGTTGGCGGCATACGTCTTGATCTCCCCCGGTGGGAAAGGCTTTTTCGATTTATATACGGCGAGCGGCTCATCGGTTGAATTAACCGTATCGCCCGTTTTCGCATAGTTCTTCTGAAGCCAATCCTGATTGGCCGGGTCCCTGGCTATCCAAAGGATGTAAACGTAGGCTTCCCTGTCTATTTTGAAGCTTACCTCCAGATTCGGATTCTTTTTATCGTTATTTGCCGTGCGTATCCAGGTTAGCCCCAAGAGGTAATCCGGTATATCCGTGAAGGTGTACTTCCTATCGGTGTATTCCTTATCGCCGATCTGTAAACTCTCATCGACCTCATAGGTTAAGCCGCTGTTCGCCTTCAGATCGGTTACTTTAATCTTCGGGTGGGAAGCGCCAGCGGCGTAAACAAAACATGTTGTCACCAAGGAAAAACCGACTAAAAGGCTAATAATCTTCAACCTAAGTCACCTCCTTGGTTCTCCTGAGATATTAACCCAGTGTTCAGCTTGAAAGGTTGTTTTACCTTACTTCAGAAATCATTATATCACAGTTATCTTCCTTCGTCAAGGCCTGCCGTCGCCAGTCAGGACCTCGCAAAAACTTTTGAAGAATGTAGATGGGGAAAGGCTTAGATGGCATAAGTGATTCAGAGGAAATTCGCGCTCTAATCTATCGCGAATTTGCTCAAAACCCTTATGTTGCCTAGATTTTCCTCGTC
>JAGGXZ010000104.1 GCA_021162805.1 Candidatus Poribacteria bacterium | reverse complement strand
GGGATCTATGGCGCTGTATGCTCCGTCTCATTGCCGAGAGATGGCTCTGCGATGAACCGGATATGACTTTTCTCAGGTACTGATTATATACCTCCTCCGGGCGGTTGTCAACTTCTCGAACATCTGCCCTTTATCGTCTCGACCTTAAACCCATGCCGATTGAGGATCTCCGCCCTCCGCGTGAACTCATGATTTGAACTTGAACCTGCCGAGGGGATGAAACAGGGAGAAACCGAGGGCGACGCTAGGATCGGTAATATCAAGCTATTGACATTCTTATCCACAAGTGATATGATGTGTCTCACACGCCGGCGAATATGAAGACAGTTGTAGGTTAAAGATAGCGAGAGCCCAGGGGTAATCGATCTCCCCGGACTACCTGTGGAGGTAACTATGCGGGACTACTTCGTCGTTAATTTTCATGAACATCCAAGCGATGCCGTTTCGGAGAAAAACGCCGAGATGGGCATCGACATGTCGGTGTTGCTGCCCGTCGGCACGGGCGCCATGACCAAGGCCGTGAGAATGGCCCGGGAAAAACCCGATGAATTCATCCCCTTCTACTGGGTTGACGCCACCGGAGATCTGAGCGATGAACCGCGGCGATTACGCCGAGCCGTTGAGGAGTGGGGCGTGCGCGGCATCAAATTCCAGCCGATGGATCAGCATTGGTTCGCCGATGATCGTCGGATCTATCCGATCTATGAGGTTTGCTCTGAGTTGGGTTTGGTCTGTACCTGGCATGCGGGCGTCGTCAAACTGGGGTTTAAATATGAGCTGGGGGTACCGATGTTGGCCCGATACACCGATCCTCTTCCGCTTGACCAGGTGGCCTTTGACTTCCCCGATCTCAAAATATGCATCGCCCATATGGGCGGCAATTATCACTACAAGGCTCTGATCCTGGCGGAAAAGCACGAGAACATATATCTGGACACCGCTTTTTTGCCTTTCTTCTGTCGCCGAATGCTGCCTCCCATCTCGCCTGAAATGCTCATCACGCATGCGGCGCGCATTATCGGAGCGGAGAAGATCCTCTATGGCAGCGAGGGGCTATGGCCTCAGGCCGTGCTTCATACCGACTTAACTGACGACGAGAAACGCCTTATCCTGGGTCACAACGCCCTTAGGCTCCTCGGTCTACGCCCTGAGGACATGCCCGGGTAGTTCCTCCAACCACTGCGTATACGGCGGCATCTCCGACTCGGCTAACCTCTCAAGTAGGATATCCTTCATCTCATCGCGCAGAGAGAGGTACTCCGGGTCATCGTAGAGATTACGCAGCTCGAGAGGATCCTCCTGAAGATCGTAGAGTTCTCCAACGCCTCCTCCCCAGCTTACGAGCTTGTAACGATCGGTCCGCACACACTTGGCCTTGAGCTTCCGATCATTGGAGACATATTCGCATAGGATCGCCGTCTCACCATCAGCCTCTCCCTCGACGATGGAACGCCAACTTTTAGCCGTCATCTCCGGCGGCCGATCGATGCCGGCATAATCGAGAACCGTTGGGGCCAGGGACATCGTCTCGACTAAACCGTCAAAGCGATGAACCACCCGTTTAAATCGAGATGGAAGAACGAGGATGGTGGGCACCCGTATCACCGGCTCATAGAAATTGGCCTTCCCCATCATACCGAAATCCCCCAGCATATCGCCATGGTCGGAGGTGAAGATAATTATAGTGTCTTCCGCGAGGCCGGTCTCCTCAAGCACCGTCCAGATACGCCCGATCTGATCGTCGATCAGCGTGATCAAAGCATAATAGTGGGCGATGCAACGTCGGATTAAGGTCGTATCCTCGCCGGTAAACCGCCTATTCCTCCTGTGTCGCAGGAACTCTGGCTTGTCGCTCAGATCCGCGAGATAGGTTTTCGGAAGCGGCATCTTCTCGATCGGGTACATCTCCGCGTAACGACGAGGTGGATCTAAAGGAGTATGTGGGCCGCAGAATCCGATCCAGAGGAAAAACGGCAGGGAATTCCCATGTCTCTTGAGGAAATCGATGGCCTGGGAGGCGATCCAGTAATCCACGTACTCCTCCTCCGAAAGCACATTAACGATCGCCGTCAGATTCTCTTTGTATTCAGGAAGTCGCCGCTGTTCGTAGATCTTCTCATATCCGCCCGGATGACGTGCCTCAAGCCATTCCCTATAGGTCGGTCCGGTGTAGGTCGGATTGACGTAGTGGAGCGGCGCCGGTCCGATGGGCAAGCCTTCCGATCGTGTCCATCGAGCGCCTTTGCCGCCCGTTAGGATCATCTCGTCATATCCCTTAGGCTGCATCATATGTATCTTGCCAACGGCGCCGGTCACATACCCCGATTCCTGAAGCCGTTCCATGAAGGTCTTCTCCCACGGCGGCAACGGCGGAGTTGTGTCTATAACCTCCTCCATATACTGAACGCCGTGTTGATGTATATAACGTCCCGTATGCAGACAGGCGCGGCTTGGGATGCAGATGGGACTCTGCACATAGGCATGGCTGAACAGCACACCTCGCGCCGCTGACGTATCGAGGTTTGGTGTTTTGACGATCTCATTCCCCATCACGCCTAAGGTGTCATAGCGCTGTTGATCGGTGGTGATCACGATGATATTCGGTCGCTTCTCCTTATTTGACATCTCTCTCCTCTCAGGGTAATCTATCTGTTCGGGTAATCTTAAAGCATCCCGGTGCAGGATGCAAGGGCATCTGCTCATACCTAACGCCGCTCCTTTCGACGGCGGTGAGCTGTGTCTATCTCAGGATCATGCCGGGAGCTAGCCTATGGCTCGGCAGCTTATTTATCGCCGCCGGCTCCTTTCTAAGCTGGCGTTCGATCGTCAGGTGACATCTGTGGTTTTTCCGATGATTTTGATGTTGTCATGCCCGACATGTTAAAATATAGGCGAAATCCAGATTACGATTGAGGTGCTGATATGGAAGGTGATAAGCTCAGGGTTGGCTTAGTGGGATGCGGAGGATTAGGGAGAAGAGAAGCCCAGATAGCCGCCCAGCTCGAGGAGCTTGTGGCGGTGGCTGATGTCAACTTCGAAAGCGCCAAAGCCCTGGCGGATGAGCTGAAAGTGAAGCCATACGACGATCATCGCAAGATGCTCGAGGAGAACGAGCTGGATTGCGTCCTGGTGGTCACTCCCACATATACTCATGCGCAGATCACGATCGACGCAGCCTCCTCCGGCGCTCACGTCTTCTGCGAAAAGCCGATGGCCATCACGCTTGAGGAATGCGATCGGATGCTCGAGGCGGCGGCACAGAATGGTGTCAAGCTGATGATAGGTTTCGTCAGGCGGTTTCAGCCGAATTACCGTGAAATGCGCCGCAGGGCGGTCGAAGGAGAGATCGGTGGGATCAAGCTCGTTCAGAGCGTTAGAATGGGGGGAAGACCGCCCGTCGGCATCGGGAAATGGAGGCTCGAAAGGGTTAAGGTCGGAGGATTACACTCGGCTTACATACACGAGCTGGATCAGATGCTCTGGATAGCCGGCGACGTCGGTTCGGTCAAGGCGGTCGTCAACTATGGAACTTTCCCCGATACGGATGTCGAGGACAGCATATGGATCTGCATGGAGTTCAAGAACGGGGCCATCGGTGCCCTGGGATCGAGCCAGATATATCCGGTCGGATGGTATGAACTCGGCGTTGGCGGGACGAAAGGGGCGATGAAAATCACAGGCGGAACCACCTCCTTCCAGATCAGGATGCATGACGGCACGTCCCAAACCGTGACCCTCCCTAACAACGATGCCTTCGTGGAGGAGCTGGGGCATTTCTTCGACTGCGTTCGCAACGACAAAGAGCCCATAGCTACGGGGATCGATGGGAGAAAGAGCCTTCAGGTCGTCTGGGCCGCCTTCGAGTCGGCCGAGACGGGGAAAACCGTCTACCTGGATTAGAGAAGAGGTGAGGGATGATCTACGTGGTGGGACATAGGGGCGCGGCGAAGGTCGAGCCCGAAAACACGCTCAGGGGATTCAGATATGCCATCGAGCTCGGCGTCGACTACGTCGAATGCGACGTCCATCTCACCAAGGACGGCTATCTCGTCGTAATACATGACGAGACGGTCGATCGGACGACGAACGGAAGCGGAAGGGTATCGGAGATGACCCTCCAGGAGATACGGGAGCTCGATGCCGGCGAGGGTGAGAGGATACCCACCATAGGTGAGGTGCTAGATCTGGTGAAGGACAAGGTAAAGCTGCTGCTGGAGCTCAAGGGAGAGGGAGTTGAGGAGAAGGCGGTCGAGGAGGTCAAGAGGAGGGGAATGGAGGATCAGGTTATCTTCACCTCATTTCACGTCGAGAGGCTCAGGAGGGTGAAGGAGATCGATCCAGATCTGAAGGTTGGAGTTATCTTCGGAGAGCCGCCATCGCCCGAGGAGATGTGTCGGATCGCCTTAAGCGTGGGCGCATGCGGCGTCGGGATAAACCACAAGCACCTGACGGAGGAGCATGTTCGAGAGGCACACCGCCATGGGCTGGAGGTCAGGGCATGGAACCCCGATACCAGGGAGGAGATGCTGGCCGCTATCGAAAAGGGAGTGGACGGCGTCAGCTCCAACAGACCGGATGTGCTCCTCCGATTGGTAAAGGAGATGACATCGAAAGGTGAAATATGATTCCGCTCAGAGATAACATACCATCCCGCACCTTCCCGCTGACGAACGTCAGCCTGATCCTCATCAACTCCATCGCTTTTCTGTATGAGGTCTCCCTGGGGCCGAGGGTGAATGAATTGGTCATGCGCTATGGCCTGGTGCCGGTGAGGTTCCTCTTTATACTCAGACATGATCTCCTTAACCTCCACCAGGCGATCATTCCGGTTTTTACCTCGATGTTCCTCCACGGCGGATGGATGCATATATTCGGGAACATGATCTTCCTCTGGATATTCGGGGATAACGTGGAGGACAGGATGGGGCACGGAAGATATCTGCTTTTCTATCTTCTCTGCGGCGTTTCGGCAGCCATGGCGCAGACCTTTACCCATCCCTTAAGCGGCATGCCGATGGTCGGGGCAAGCGGAGCCATTGCCGGCGTGATGGGCGCATATTTTATGCTGTTCCCGACAGCCAGGATCCTGACCTTAGTGCCGGTGTTCATCTTCCTGCAGGTCGTTGAGATTCCCGCTCTGCTCTTTCTGGGATTCTGGTTCCTCTTCCAGTTTGCAAATGGGCTGTTTTCGCTGGGTTTTGAAAACCCGCTCATGGGAGGCGTGGCCTGGTGGGCGCATATCGGTGGATTCGCCGCCGGAATGACCCTCGTGTGGATCTTTCAAAGGAAACCCCATAGGAAACCTTATGTTGATGAGTTTCTGCCGTGGTAAATGGGAGAGTGATACAGGCAACTTCCGTCGATACTCCGATCAGTGGATTTCAAGCTTGTCTAAACCGCCGAAATCCTATAAAATTTTCCTTTGTCCTGAACGCCACCGGTCTCCTTGATGGGGAATCGGGAGAAACTCTAAAAGAGGAGCTTTGCTATGTCCAAGAGGGTTGGGATAGGGATTATCGGATGTGGTATGATATCGAGGAGCCATGTCAAGGGCTATCTGGATCTGCCGGAGAAGGCCCGGATATTAGCGGTGTGTGATGTGATCGAGGAGAGCGCCAAAGAAAGAGCCGACATGGTGATCTCGGAAGCCGAGGACCGGTCTCGCCGGCTCGCCGAGGAGGCCAGAAAAGCCGAAACGGCTGAAGAGAGGGAACGGTTGAAGGAGAGAAGCAGGCTTCTCGCCGAATACGCCAAGGACAAGGTCAAGGTGTTCACAGATTACAAGGAGCTGCTGAAGATTCCGGGGATCGACGCCGTGAGCATTTGCACACCGCCCTTCGCCCATGCACCTATCACCATCGCGGCCGCCAAAGCGGGCAAACACGTCTTCTGTGAAAAACCGATGGCCAGAACGGCGACCGAAGCCAGGGAGATGTGCGAAGCATGTAACAGGGCAGGGGTGAAGCTCGGTTACCAAAGCGGTGGTGCAAGGTTAGGGGCGGTGAACTACGCCATACGTCGATACATCACATCGGGCAGACTGGGGGATGTCTACTACGGCAGACAGACCAGCTTTCGGGTGAGGGGAAGGCCCGGACTGGACATGCCTAGTTTCTCCAAATGGTTTCTCGATTCAAGGCTGGCCGGAGGAGGCGGCCTATACGATATCGGAGTCTACCAGATCGACAAAGTTCTCTATCTCCTGGGTGATCCCCAGCCCAAGACGATAAGCGGGACGGCGTACCACGGGGTGGAGCCCCGATACACCGGCGACGGAGTGTATGATGTCGACGAACACGTCACCGTCTTCGTCCGGTTTACAAACGGGATGACCTTCACGTTTGAAAACGGTTGGGTAACGAACATGAGTGGCATGTCCGAGGGCATCTTCATCTTCGGCTCCAAGGGGGCCTTCAGGAATGAGACGCTCATCGTAGAGGAGGGAGAATGGGAGAGGGATAAATCCGGCAAACCGATCCGATATAGGGCGAAGCTGGTCGAAAAAGAGCTGGAGGTGCCGGACATACCCAATCCCGGCAAGTTTGGCGACTTCCTCAACGCCTGTCTGAGCGATGCCAAGCCGATATCCTCGGGCGAGGACGGAGTTAAAGTGATGGAGATAATGAGCGGCGCCTTGCTTTCGGCGAAGCTCGGCCGCGAGGTAACGGTCGATGAGCTCTATACTATCGAGGCCATGCGAACCGAACCTACGCCCGGCTGGCCCGTCATCTGAGGATCATCCGCTTACGGTTGGAGGTTCAGGTTGAGATTCCTTCATCTTAACCTCAACCTGAACCTTAACCCGTTACTCACGGCTATTCCTCTTTTTCCTGGAGAGTATCTCCATCAGCCGCTCGATCTCCTCAGGGGAGAGCGATTCGGCCATCCGGGCCAGCTGAGAGAGGTTTGACTCTGACGATCGCCGTTCGCCTCTTATCCTGGGTATCTCCTTTAGGAAATCATCCACGGCGTCCACAATCAGCCTCACCTGTCCCATCCTTGATTCCACGCGCTCCACCTGTTCAAGTCTGTCCAGCAGTAATCTGGCCTGATCCACGATATCGAGCACGGGTTCTATCCTGTGCACGTAGTTTTGAATCCGCTTTATCAGATTGATGAGAAGGTCATCTGCCACTGGACATCCCTCCTATTC
The DNA here is from genome assembly GCA_021162805.1 of Candidatus Poribacteria bacterium. NCBI lineage: Bacteria > Candidatus Poribacteria > Candidatus Poribacteria bacterium. The sequence goes on along the minus strand of JAGGXZ010000104.1, from coordinate 3,572 downwards.
TCCCATTCAGCAGTGTATGGCATCCAAACCAAGTATATCATAAGCCCCGATATAGGGGCAATGGGGTTATCCCGGTCATCTTCCCTCAGGAGATACTCAGATTCCACTCTCCGCCCCTGCTGAGTCGGATTTCGACCTTCCCCTTTTTGATCTCCAGGCTTTCGACACCATCCGGAAGCCTGTCAGGGCTGGCCTCCTCACCGTTGATCTTCACCTGCCTCGCCTTATAGGGAGCGGGCAGGATGAGATGCGATTTAACCCGCGCCGGCACGTGTGAGACGAGCTCGAACCCTTCCTCTCCTTTCCTCCACTCCACGTCTATTTCCCCCTGAACGGTCGGGAATCGGCCGCGGCACCAGTTCAATCCAACAGGTTTAGGAGCTATCCTCACGGTCTGAAATCCCGGCTCCTCAGGATAGACGCCCAGAACTTCGGTGCTCAGGAAATATGTCGGCGCGGAGGACCACGCGTGACACCAGCTTCTCGTCCATCTCTTTCCGGCCCACCCGGGGAAGGTCTCCCAGAACGTAGTTGCCCCCTTGTCTATCATGAATCCCCACTTCTCCCTGGTCAGATCGAGCATTCTCTCTATCTCTCCATCACGGGCGAGCTGTTCGAAGAGGAAGAACATAAAGAAGGGGCTTCCGGCCGTCACCACGCCCTCAGGCGGATCGAGCACGAGTTCTCTAACCTTCCGGGCTCTCTCCCCATCGACGCAGTCACATAGCAGGGCCATGGTGTTCGTCTGTTGGCTGATAATCGGACTGGGCGTGCCGTCAGGGCGTATGCAGTCTATAAAGGCTCCCTTCTCCTGGGACCAGAGATGTCGGTTTATGGCCTCTTTCAGCTCATCCGCCGCTTTTCTCCATCTCTCGCCATCTCCCTCTCCCAACAGGTCTGCGATCTCAGAAGCTTCCCTGAGAGATCTCACCAGGAGCATGTTCTGATGTGCCACGACACCCGCCCTAGGAGTATCCATCGGCGCCCAGTCGAGCATGTTCCAAGCCTCTATCTCCAGCAATCCGTCATTGTTCAGATAGCCGATGAAGTTATCGCAGGTGATTTTAACGGCCGGATAGATCCTCTCGATGAAGCTTCTGTCGCCGGTGAACTGCCAGTATTCCCGAACGGAGATCACCCAGAGTAAACTCCATGCGGTGAGGATATCCTGCCAACCGCTGGGGACGTGGGATTCAGGGAGGGGAGAGCGGCGTAGGGAATCGGCCGTCTGCAGCAGACAGTGCGCCGTTATCCGGGGATCGCCGAAAGCCGCCCAGTTGATCAGGGCTTCGTTACGGGCATCTCCCACCCAATGCGTCTGCTCATAGGCCGGACAATCCAGATAGGTATCATCCATACAGAGCCTCAACGTATAGGCGCCGATCTCCCAAATCCTGTTCAATCGATCGTCGTCACAGTAAAACTCGCCCCGCTCGGGCGTGGGATAGGTGCTGAGCCTGGAGGTGATGTGTCTTATCCTGACCGGAGAGCTGAAGTTGCGCAGCACCACATAGGCGTATCGGAATCCCCGCTTGACGTAGCTTCTGTAGCTTTGTCTTCCCTCGCGGCACACATATCGGAACGAGTTGTTCAGCCCATGTGTCAGCAGCAGCTCGCCCTCCTGTATCCCTTCAAACATGTTGAAATCCAGGATCGTTCCCTCCGGCGCATTGATTTCGAACTCGGTGTATGCCAGAAGCTCCCTTCCGAAATCCAGCAGCAGCCTGACATCTCCCCCCTCGGACGGATGGATAACTGACCATTCGTCGTTCGGCGTCAGCATGGCGTCGGGGTTTTCGACCCTGGGCTCAACTCCAACCACCGGTTTGTCCCAATAGGTCAACGACCAGACGTCAACTTTAGCGATCGCCTCCTCCGGCACATCGCGGATCAGATCCCTAGGTGCCTTCTCCGGGTCGCCTGACTCCCAAATTCGGCTGAACGTCTCGTCGTCTCGGATCGGACCTATGACGGCGATTCGACCTGCCTGCAGTTTCCCCTCACACTCCAAACCGAGCGAGAACTGCATCAGGTGATAACTGCCTGAGACGTCGAAGAGCATGATATTTCGACCGTTCCTCAGGTGTAACCTTGTTCCGTCACCCGCCGATACCTCCTCGCCGTTCAGCTTGAGTTTGCCGACGACGTGATGAGATCGCCTGAGAAGAACTTCATTTTCGCCCTCAGATCGGATCTCGAAGAGCAGAAACCCTCTCACCGATTTATGGTTGGAGTCGTATCTATCGGGGAAGAAGGATCGTTCGAGATCCACGGTCCAGTGATAGGGTATGGATCTGACCACCTCCGCCTTCATCAGACGAACGGGGACGACCTCATCATCGGTCTGAAGGGGAATATCTCGGGGGACGAGCTCCGTCCAGGGCTCACATACCGGATCTCCGATCTCGAGGGCGTTCTCCCAGTCTGAATCGTCGAAGCTTCCTTCAGTCCAACCCGCGGGCTCTCGCCTCGCATCGAACTGCTCCTCCCATGCCTGTTGGACCGATATCCGCGGCACGAATCGGGCGAAGGCTTCGGATGGCTTCACCTTCCAGGTCCGATCGGTTCCTATGACCGTTTTGGCGACAGAAGTTTCAATTTCGATCTGGCAGAGCAATCCGCCACGCCCTTGAATATACTGGAATGTGGAGTGTCCGTAATGATTGACGAGCACAGCGATGAGGTTCTCGCCGATCCTTAAGTATGGGGTTATGTCGTAGAGATCGTAGTTCTGACGCCAGGGGAAGGACCTCGGTGGGCCCTGTCCGATCCTCTCGCCGTTGACGTAGAGCACGTATCGGCTATCGGCGGTGATCGCCAGGGAGGCGGATACGATCTCACCGTCGAGCTTAAAGCTCTTTCGGTACATCAGGAAGAGATTCCTGGGTTTCTCCTCGCCTTCCATCCAAATCCATCTCGCTTTCCAGTTCATTTAACACCTCCAGTTCTAATTTTCATACTCACCGTTCCAACGTAGAACCGAAGCTGGAATATATATACCAATGGACCCACCGAATAATGAAAACGGCCAGAGGGTGTTCCTACGGATAAGCTCATCCTCAACGAACTGACGCACCCGCTCATCGTTGATGGAGAGAAAGCTCTGCACATAGCGGACGTAGTCCCTGATGATCTGCCGGCTGAGATCGAATATGCTCATCTCGAATCAACCTTCCATTATCGGATTCGCTAATCACGCTCAAAAATATATCACAAATCACCGTGGATCTCAACAGGAGAATCTCGAACTGTCTCTTCTTCCTTGACCGAAAACGAATCGACCAACCCTTAGCGCAGCAGCTTTGGATTGTATCCGATGTTGATTAGGCAGACTGCCTCTGTCTTTTTCATCTTTTCAGCCATCCCCATGTTATCCCCAATTTGTCTCGATGCGAGATGAAGGCCGGTCCTACGAAGGTCAGTCTTCTGAACCCGTTCTCATCACGGTCTACTCCGATCGAGTAGAGGAAGATCTCTTCGAAGAGACGGCAGTTATACCCAGTCATTGTGTCCCTCTTGAGAGAGATACTTGCAGATAGTCTCATAAACCTTTCTCGCCACCCGTAAGGCCG
>JAGGXZ010000103.1 GCA_021162805.1 Candidatus Poribacteria bacterium | reverse complement strand
TGTTCAAGCAGTTCTTGCTTGAAGGGATCAAGGGGATCTATGGCGCCGTATGCTCCGTCTCATTGCCGAGAGATGGCTCTGCGATGAACCGGATATGACTAAATATAGGGGGGATTTGAGAGGTCAGAAGTGCTTATTTCTCAGGGCGAAAAGGAACGAGGAACCAGGACGGAAAACGTTACAACGTTAAACGTTGAACGTGCAACGGACCGTCGTTTCAATCCCACCATGGTTCGATTAGGACCCTAGGTGAAATCATCATAAGCAATAATTTCGAGGAAAAATCAAGCTTCAATTCCCACTTTGGCCTGGTTAGAATCCGTCGAACCCCAGTAGGGGAAAATCCCCAGGAGACCGACGGCAAACTTATAAACCCAATAAACTCAACCTTCCACACCAAAATATCATCCTTTCAAAACGCAAAATGCATCCGTCCATCCCCCTCGAAATAGGAGGATCGACTGCAGATCACATGATGAAGCCAACAACGATCGGCGTTCGGCTAATTCCAACTTGGTTATATGTAGTGTCCGTCGTAACCGAAAGAGCGTCATTTAATAAAGGCTCCGAGCGAGACCTTATCGCTGAGCTTCTCCATCCTCAGATCATGTGTATAGAGCCAGAGCTTCCTCGGGCAGACAATGAGGTAGTTCACCTCCATCCCACCCACCTTCAGCTCTTCAAATTCCTGATCGGTCATTCCAGATCCCCCCGTTTGAAAGTCAAATGATTATCCCTTCATCTATTGGCTCATCCGGAGTTAAACCCAATTCTCCATCATACCGTACGTCCGCCATAAGCAAGCGTTCCCTCTCAAGCCGGCGCATCCGTCCTTCATTGTTGAGTTTGTGAAACAATCCCATTGTGATAGGCGTCAGTAACCCCTCTGCCAACAGGTATCGTCTCTCGTCAAAATGACTTCTAAACTCCTCATAAAGCGGACGGGGCAAAACCTCCACCCCTTTGAAAAGCCCTCTAAATTCCTCCTCTCCTTCCTCATAATGCTGCAGCGGCCGAAGAGCTTTGAGCAACTCGCCGAATACGTTGTGGATGCGATCGAATCTCTCCCGTTCTCTCTCCGTCCATCCGTCTCGGTAAACCCTCTCCACCCATCTCCGCATCTCCGACACTGTAAGCGGTGCTCCATCAGGTGGGCCTTCCTCCATCGTTCTCTTCAATCGCTCAATCTCATAAATGTATCTCACTCTATCCGGATCGAACTCAGTTGTGACGTGTACCTCTACGCCTCCCTCATGTTCGCCATATCGGTTCACCCGGCCGAACCGCTGAAGCAGATCATCGACGGGGGCGATCTCGGTGAAGCAGATGTCAAAGCTCACGTCCAAGGAGACCTCTACGACCTGAGTTGCTACAAGCACGCTTAACGGATCGTTTCTCTCCCCGCGTAATATCTCCATCACCTCTCGTTCCTTCTCCGCCCTATCTCTCCTGGCAAATCGACTGTGTAGCAGATGCACCCCCTCCAATTCGTCCCTCAGGCTGAGGTAGATCTCCTGGGCTTGGGCGACCCTATTAGCCACCACCAACACGCTCTTGCCCTCATGGGCTGCCGCGATAATCTCCGGAATCATCTCCTCTAGCGCCTTCGATCGCCAACGGAGGTGATGACGTGCTTGGCTCAGGAGATGGCCTGTCCATTCATCATCTCCTTCTTCGAGCTTAAATTCCGGCAGTTCCTCATCCACGGCCTCCGAAAGCAATGATTTCAGGAAGGTGGGAAAGGTGGCGCTCATGAACAGGGCACGTCCGCCCAGTGATTTGATCACTCGGATCATCTGGAGGATAAGCGCCGTGGTGTGTGAGTCGTAGGCATGGATCTCGTCGAAGATGAAGAGTCCGCCGACGATCTCCCCTACACCGATCTCGAATCTCCGAACCCCGAAGAGCCATTTCAGGATCTGAAACGGGGTCGCTATCTTGATCGGTTTGTGGACCAAGCGGTTCACGTTCACCTCATCTTTAGCTTTTCTATAGGCCACCTCGTATTCGCCCACTTCGTCAAAATACTCTCTGAAGGCATAATCCAAGGCGCGAGCATGCAGAACTGATACGTTATCCGGGCCGAAGATCCCTTCGAGGGTTTTGGACATCGCCTCGATGCTCGCCTGATAGGGAAGCAGATAGAAGATGCGTTCTCCGCCCTCACGATTGTTCATCGCCCAGAGCAATGCCGCCCATGTCTTGCCTGAACCGGTTGGTGCCTCCAGTATGGCATCGCCTTTATGTTCCCCGATTCTCCTTTGAAAACGGCGGAGAGGCGGCGGATCGGGGGACGGGATCTGAGATATGAACTGGGGGACGCCGGCGCTGACGGCATGGTCGGAAGCCATAAGCCAACCTCGGGCAAGCGTGTATACCAGTGCTTCTTCATTAAATCCGATCTCGCCTAACAACCCTCTCCTTCTGAAGCCCCGATATAACTCCCTCAAAATGGGGGCCGGAGGATCAAGCGACGAAGGGGAACTCGGAAGATGGAATCCCGAGAAGATCGGCTGTGAGGATATGAAATCCCCGATCCACCCCCAAAATCCCTCCATCTCAGATCTTCTTTCCTTGAAATTCTCCTCCGCCTCGGAACGTAGCTGTGGGTCAGGAGAGTATCCCGAATCCGCCATCAGTTGTTGATCGTCTATGTCCCTATGATGGGTGATCACCGCCGCGAGTGCGATCTTCACGATCGGGTCTCTCTCCTCAGCCATCGACTTCAACAGTGAAGCGGAGAGCACCTCATGACGAAAGTTCCATCCACCGCCTTTTCTCAGCGATTCCTGGAACCCCTGGGCGGCCTTTCCCAGGTCGTGGCTCATCCCGCTTAAAACCAGGGCGTTCTCCAATTGATCTACCTTCCCCTGAGTCAGCAATCTGTCGAGATGGAGGCGATACGCCCTCATGATCGAGAGGGCATAATCCGTAACATCACACAGATGCTTTTCAAGGGGGACAGATCCTCTTTCATCCGATTTAGCCAGCGGCACGTCCGATGGCATCGCGTATCCACCTCCTTCGATAGATCGGGATCGTCCAGTCTCGTTCGGCATCACGTATCAGCCATCCCGGGGCTCTGAGAGGATATGGCCTTGTGACGACGCCGAAGATATCAACTCCCAGCGGCTGTCGGTTCGGGTCCTCGGTGAAGCTGATCGGGAGGTTGTATATCATACACGGAACGCCGGCCTGGCGGAACACGATCTCGCGAGGCAGAAGCACCCCCTGCACCTCCCCCTCCTCCGTTTCCTCCAACTTTACCTCTGAAATGCGATCCACCGTCGCGAGGTCCTGCGTCCTACCCAACAATAGGGCATATCTCGGCCGTTCAAACGCCCTGCGCCACTCGGAAGGCAGGTAAAGCGTCAGATGGGGGAGGAGGAGAAACTCCCTCTGGATCACGTTCCGCCCTTTCGGAACGGCGATGGAGCGCGCTTGACCTCGATCGAAGGTCACAATGGCCTCCAGATCGCTCGCCACGCCTTCATGCTGACATCTGAAGGCCAGCCATTCGACCTCATTCGGGTGAATTATTCGTCCCATAGCGGCGGAGATCATTCCGTAGATCATTGAGAGCGGCGGGACGGGCAGGGTGATCTGATGTCCGACGAAACAGGGCACCCTGAAAGATGCGGTATAGGCGATCAGATCTATCCGAATTCCGTTGAGCATCTCCTCCACCTCGCCTATCCCACGAATCTCTCGAAGACCGGCTCTACAAGGTCAGCCGCTGTCTCGATCGCCCCTCGAGGAGTGCCGCAGACCTCTACGCATTCGCTGAACGGCTTCTCCTCATTGAACGCCCTCAGCACCTCATCCTCGTTCGTCAGGACGGTGGGACGATACCCGAAAAACAATGCCTTGTCACCATCCTGAATTCTGAGCAGCCGATCCCTGTAATCGGTTAAGACCGATCTCAGACGATCCAGGTTCAACGTGACGCTCTCTCGATTCACGTCCGGCTCGAACAGCCTTTGGAAGGGAGCATTGCCTCCGTCCAGAAATCCCACGAGCGCTACGACAGGGGACACGTCGGACAGGTTCCGCGCGAGGTGGGCTCCATAGCGTAGCCTCTCAAGGGCGAGCAGAACCTCTTTCACACGCCGTATCCGTTCACTCAGCGACAGACAAAGCGATCCGTCTCTCTCGACCAGTTCCTCACCGTATTCCCTCGCTATATCATCGGACAGATCCTTCATCTCGCCCACGTCAAACCGTCCTACATCGGCCAGCGATATCGTGAAAACCCCCTGCAGGCAGGTGGTATAATGTTCTGATTCAAACGGGATGATGTCGGCGTCGGGTGGCAGATTGCGTGAGAAGTGGCCGAAATCCCGCTCGATCACGTTTGGGATGACGGAGATCAGAAGGCTGTTCTTCAGAGGCGAGACCCTCCTGTAGGTTCCGCCTCCTTTGCCCTTATCCCGTTTGCGTGCGGCCATGTATCCGAACAGATCATCCTCCTCGAACTGGATGGGATCGCCCTTGGTGTAGGCGCTTTTCGCTTCACGGATCACCTCGCTGGGCGTCCAACCGAAATCCTCATAGAGCACCTCTCTCCACCATCGCCTCCACGCCTGTCCCGAAACGTAAGGGTAGCGGAGGCGCCGATACGGATCTGTTTGACAACGATAGCGTTGTCGGCTCGGACCCCCTGATCCTGACCGGCGTTGTTCAATGCGGCGCCGTTGGCTTCAATAAGCACCGCTCCCGTTAAAACCGGATATGCCATCCTCACACCTCCTCTTCGTTTTCACCCTCGATCTCCTCCGACGGGATCTGATCTCTCGCCCGATCAAAGAGATAGGCGAGCAGGTAATCACGCAGGAGGAAAAGCCTGTTGACGTCCTCCAAAGGGGCCAGGAAGATGAAATCACTCCAACCTATAGCCCCCCTTTGTGCGGCGTTCAGATATGCCCCACGGATCATCATCGGGTTTCGGGACGTGCGGAGGCGACCGATCTATCTCCCCAGGTTAGGCAGCCCTTCGATCAGACGGCCTCCGATCCGCTGGATTTGTCTCAGGGTCTCGTCCGGGGCGATCGGTTCCGCCTCCTCTTCCATGATCGGAAACTCCTCGCCTTTATCCCGACGGTTCTGATATTCATAGATCACGGCGAGCAGGATGTCCCTCACCTCAGCCGCCACGTTGTAGCTGCTGGGCGGCACCAGTTGATAGAACTCCTCGTGGCTCATCCATCCGCGTCGCACGAAATCCAACAACGTCCCATAGAGCTCGCCTCCCGTCGCCGTGCGTAGGGCATAGATCAGCTTTTTGGCGTCATCATCCCAGGCTATTGACAGCCCGATACGCTCCAACATTTTGATTTTGCTCTTCGGCATCCTTTGAACCTCCTCAAGATAAAGCCGATGCCCCACCCATCCCCCTGAAAGATATGGCGGATCATCGCTGAGACAGGCGCCTATGATCCTCTCGGTGGAGAGGATGGATCTTGCAACCCTCGCGACGAACCTCTCCCTGTCCTGTTTCCTCTTACCCTTCAGATCGCCCCTCACCTCCAGCAGCTCCCTCTGAAACCTCCTGTATTCCTTGGGATGTTTCCAAAGTCGAGGCAGGAATCGCATGAACTCGTTAGGAATAGGAATCGATCTGACAAACCCACCCCTATTATCGTTGGAGAAGATGTAGCCGGTGGTCGGAAGCGGGCTTTCATAGATCATCTCAAGCTCGTAGTGGAATTTCCCCAGGAGCTCGAACATCAGGTAGAGTATCGTCCCCGCTTCGCCGGATGTGTTCCAGTCGCTGTAGAAATCGAGGGTTTTGTTTTCGGCTATCAGCCTTTCGAGATGTATCCAGCCGTATTCCTCTGCGATGAGGGTGGCGATCTCAGGGGATTGCGTGTGTAGGAACCACATCGCCTTCCCTCCGCCGACCCGCATGACGGTCATGGGGAGGAACCGCACCGCTAGGGCGCATAACCCACATATGGATTGCCCATATGCGAATGCGGGGTAATAGTTCACGATTCCCTCCAGGAGGGGCATGTTAACCTTCCTGGCGACGATCATCGCATCGGCGGGACACCGTGCGCCGCAGGAGAGGCAGATCGCCTCGCCCTTTTCCGTCAAACACCGTTTAGCTCTGGCGAGATCACCGTATAACCCTTCGCGGAACCTCGATCGGACGTTATCCGTCCCTCCTTTCCAGTTGGAAGGGTTGACCAGCTCGCTGTTGGGGAAGATCTGCGACATAGGGCCTCTGGCAAAGCTTTTATCCACGTTGATACCCAGCGCCTGATCGCTGAGCATTACGTTTTCCAGCGCCTTACAGGCCCTCTCGAGCGACTCCGGCGTTAATTCCTCCGGACGTTCGACCTCGGCCTTCACCATCAATGCCGCCAGCCCGGCATCCACGAAGGGATGGCCTGTGAAGTGGACAGTTGTCATGGTGATACCTCCTTCAACACATCCCTTGATCTCGCAGGTAAGAGGTTATCTCATAAATGAAATCGCCGATATCGGTGAGATGGCGTCTAACATGCCGATATAGCTCCTCTGGAGTAACAAGGGGATAGCGATGAACCAAAATATTGCGGAAACGAACCGGTTCCCCCATTCGCCGAGCAAGCGATGACGATAAGACTCCATGTATTGCCAGACGGACGAATACGTCCGGATAACTGATCGGCGTGCCCCACCCCATCCGGGCGATGATATGTCTCCCCATATCAGTCGCTGCCTCGGCGGCTATACGAAGCCTGCTCTGGGCTACGTCTATGTTATCTTCATTGGCGAGAAACGCCTCCTCGTCCAGTTGTGCCAACCGCTCAAGTCGGCGATGCGCTTGCTGAACGAAAGAAAGCTGGGTGAGCAGAACATTTCGATCGAGCATCACCCCACTCATACCCAGGATACCCTCGACCATCTCGTCGTGAAATCGCTTCAACCATCCCGAGAAATCCAGCCATTCGCCGACGATTCGCTCCTCGAAGGTGATGCGGAACAGCTCATCAGCACAATAAAGCACTTCCCCCTTCGAGATGACCTGCCATTGCAGTAAAAGGGGAGCGCGCTGAAGGAGGACCAGATCTAGCTCCTTCGGTGCTATGACCTTTTCAATCTCCTCCGAGAGCCTCGACCACCGTTCCAGCCAATCATCACCCGGCTCATCGGAGAACACCACGGCGATATCAACATCGCTTAGCCGATCATCGAATCCCTGCGCTGACGATCCGAAGAGGTAACAAACCGCTACCCCGTGTTTCTGACAGATCTCGGATAACGCCGACTTTAACTTCGCAAGTTCATCTGTTCCCATCAATAGACCTCCTCAAGGTATCACCTCTCGTCCAAGAACACTCGCAGATGCTCTACGATCTTCTACACCTGTCGTTCGATTTTATTCACCAGGATGACGGCGAAAGGTTTCGCCCATCTTTGAGCTTCCAACGTCACATCCTCAAGCATCGGGATAAGATCATTAGAATGCAGCATCACCTCCCGAGGACGGCTCAGATGGAGGGAACGGGAGAGGCTTCTGAGCTTGCCGCCGATCTTCTGCAATTTCTCAGAAAGGGCCTTCATGGCTCAGCACACCTCCCTCTCCAACCAGCGTTCTATCTTCCCGGGCTGCACGCCCTAACCCCATCCACCTTAAGGCGGTCAATGGTTTCCACCACTACCGCTGGTCTTTCGCCCAACATGGAGATCGGGATTCTTCCCATTTTTGTTTCCCCCCCTCAAATGCTATCCTTCTGAGTGAGATAAGGGACGACTTCCCGGACGAAAGCGCTGAAATCGTCTATTCTGTCCAGCAGGCTATACAGCCTTTGTACATCGACACGGATGTATTCGTGCACAAGAATGTTACGCAGACCGACCATCCCCAGCAGGATATCAGCGAGGGAATCATCAATGTATCCTGCCTGTTGGAGTAATTCAATGCATTCACTATATGAAGAGGGAGCGCCTAAGTTGTCCCGGCTAATAAGGTAACAGCTCACGTCGATCACAATCTGAATCGCCTCCAGTAAGCCATATCGCAGTGCCCATTCAAGATGGCGGTCCTTGCTCACATCCTCTTCACGGTGAATCTCCCGAAAACGGCGCAACTGGAGGATGTTCTCCTCGAGTCTTTGGAGACGCTCAAGCATGGCTTCTCTCCCCAAATCTGTTATTTCTCAGCCTTTCCATAAACGCCCTGCTCACCATATCCCGTAAATATGCCGTATCCAGGTATCTCAAGATAGCCCTGGTTTTAAAGCTCACATATGCCGATGGATCTTTGCACGTGATGATTTCCCCCGATGAGATGGCCTGATATGCTATATCGGGATTTCTGGCCGGAAGGTCGTTTAAAACCAGAGCATCGACGCTTCTACCGGTGATCCGCTCCAATTCTGCTATCAACCGCCCCAAGGTCAAGAGGTCAACCGGTCGGGAGAGATAAATGCCTATATCAACATCGCTGAGCGGGGTTTGTCTTCCCCTGGCAAAGGAGCCGAAGAGGAGAGCAAACTCGACGAAATCCTGAGCTTCCAGGACGTCTTTGATCTCCTCAATGATTGTTCGTCGTTTCGGCATGATGTTTACCTCAGCTTCTTAATCATTCCGTTGGCAGCTCGGCTCAACCCCCGCATCCTCCTCCGTTAAGATGTCGGTGATCCCATCGATGGGGATAAACTCTGCCTCAAGCTGTTCAGGAGCGGAGTAGTGAACCTCAAACTCCGTCCTGAGCCTGGAGACGCAGCCTCTCATCGGCTCTTTGGAATCGTCGGTGTGGATCACCGCCACACGCCCGATCCCAAATCCCCTCCTCCTAAGCTCATCCAGCACCAGCGTCACCACCTGAGGTTGAATGCCCAAGGTGGCGATGAGGGATTCGCCCGTCATCCTCACGTCTCCTCCGGATCCTTCAAAAGCTCCATCACCTCTGTTTCATCCCCTAGGCGGATGAGAACCTCGTAGTTACCCGATCCAACTCTCTCCTCCAACTGCTTTATGACGTTCTTGATCCTCCTAAGATCGTCGTGGGGTCCTGAGATATAAAACGGCTTGCCGTCTTTCCCGAACTCCACCTCCACCCTCTCGATCTTATCCGGCTCTTCGAGGATGTGCTTTGAGAGCTTGAAATCCCTATGCGGCTTAAATCCGAGCCTTTCGGCGTATTCTATGCCGCCGTAGATGATGGAATGAGCCAGTGGGATGGGACATTCAACCGGTTCGTCCGCCGAATAAGCCCTGGGCTTCACCTCCCTTTCATAGGTTAGAAGGGAGACATCCGCGTTACAGAAGGTATCCTTCAAGCCGAGGCAGAATATGTCCACGAGATATAAACCGAAGACGATCCTGCCATCGAGCTGTCTGCGCGAAAGCAGTATGCTGGCTATGCCCTGTTCCCGCCATGAGGAGTTTATCAGGCACTCATGTATCGGATACTCGCGGGCGTTGAGGATCATCTTCGTCTTGGAGATATCCGGAAATATCCCCTGTTTCCTCTTCCTCCTCATTTTATCCTTCCGTCTCTTTTTCATCAGCTTCTTCTGTCGCCTCGCCTCACTCCTGGCCATTTCTCATCACCTCCTTAAATCGACGACAATCATGCCGAATCCCTGGCCGTCTCTCTCCCCCAATCCGGCCTCATAGGCGAGCTTTATGAGGGTGAGATCGCCTTTCAGCTTCAGTCGCATCTCATATCCCCGCACATTTGTCCCGCTGACGTTGAAGAGCTTAGATTTATAAGGCTCGCACGGTTCGATCTCGACTTCACCTTCCGGTTCCTCACCGAAAAGGGCCTTGTATTTCCTGACCAGATTTTCGGTCAATACCCTTCGGAAGTCAGGATCATCAGGGTTGAGGAAGACCTTGCCGAACTTATCCCTGCTCCTCTGACCCGTTGAGGCGACTATGGGGGAAAGCGTCCTGAAGTTCATCTCCTCTGAAAACTCCGGCGCGGGCATCACCTCAACTCGGGCGAGGTCACACCTTGCCCTTCCTAGCTTGACCTGCCCCTCCATCAACATCCCGGCGGCGAACGCCTCAACGATCCCGGGGATCGGGGAGGAGAAAAACCAGTTGACCTCGCCCCACATGATGAGTCCGTCAGATCGCCTCTTCTTGTGCCTCGGATAAAGCAGGGAGAAGGTGAACAGCTTATACCGCTTTCCCTCCGATTGAAATCCCTCCTCATGGGCGAACCTCGCCACCTCTGGATCTCCCCTCATCATCACCTCGTAGAACATGCCCTTCAGGTAATCCAGGTAGTTCCAGGGGAGAAAGATCCGGCCGCTGAAGTTAAAAACCACCTTCAATCGCATGGCTTTGACCCCTTACCATCAAATGTTGACTTAGAACTTCGATCGCCGTATCATTATCTCAGCTTCGAAGAAGTTATATCATAATTCCATATCCATGGGAAGAGGGGTGAGCTGATGTGAGGTGTCTTCGTCCCTCATGCCTGGTGATCCTCATTTTGACAGCATTCGCCGCCTGGGGGGAGGTTCAGGAACCCTTCCTGGAACTGAGCAAGGGAAGGCTTCTCAAAGTCGTCTTCTCACCCGATAACTCCTACATCGCCGTAAGCACCACGATGGGTATATGGCTGTACGATCCCGAGACCCTTCAGGAGAAGGATTTTATCGAGGCGAAGGGGGTTGGCCGGACGTTCGATATCAGCCCCGACGGAAGCCTGATCGCCCTAGCCGAGGATGGAAGGGTGAGGTTCTGGGACGTTAGGCAGAACAAGGAGCTCAGGACGTTGGATCTGGGCGAGTTCTCGGTCAACGCCATCTCATACAGCCCCGACGGGGAACACATCGCCCTCTCTAACTACAAGGATAACACCGTATCCATATGGAACGTCAAAACGGGGGAGAAGGAGATCGATCTGCCGCCCTTTCTCAAGTCGGTGAGCTGTGTACTCTTCAGCCCCGATGGGAGATTCCTCGCCACATCCGGTCTGGGGGACATCGTGCGCGTGTGGAACGCGAGGAGCGGAAACCTGGTCTGGAGGTTTAAGGTTGAGCAGAGAGTTCTGGTCGGCGGAGGCATATCCTTCTATTTCCCGCCGATCTCGTTCAGCCCCGACGGGAAGCTTCTGGCGATCGGCGATTGGTCGGGCAAGATCATCCTATGTGACCTCGAAACCGGCAGGGTGATCCACTCCTGGAAGGCCTCCAACGGCGGGATCCTCCTTTTAAAGTTCCTACCCGACGGCCGCTCCATCATATGCAGCGACGTAACGGAGCTCAAGATATGGGATCTGAGGACGTATCAGCCGGTTAAAACCATAGGCATGGATAAATCCGGCGACGTCTCATTCAGCCCTGATGGGAGAAAGGTCGCCATAAGGAAAGAGGATGTCGTGCTGATAGGGGATGCCAGGACGTGGGAGATAAGGGGCAGGATCGAGGGCTTCATCACATGGACCTCATATCTCGCCATCAGCCCGGACGATAAGATCCTCGCCACAAGTCGCAACGGAGGGCTGCTCTGGGATCTGGGAACCGGAAGGCTGTTGAGGAGATTCGGAAATAGCTGGGAGATATACGCCCTCGCCTTCACCCCCGACGGCGAACGGCTGATAGGGGCGGGCCAGGGAAGGGTGAGGATCTGGGACGCCGAGACGATGCAGGAGCTGCTCCATGGTGATGTGATCCACAAGGGCCATCTTATGAGCGCAAGCAGGATCAAGCTCAGTCCCGACGGCAAGCTTCTCCTTCTCATAAACACGTGGAGTGGTGTGATAAAAGTGCTCAGGTTGGGGGATCTGGAGGAGATCGGAACGTGGGATTATAAAACCTATGATGCCGCCATCAGCCCGGATGGCAGATTGCTCGCCGCCGGAATGGGCGGTGTGATCGGCGAACAGCAGACGGTCCTGATCTGGGATATCGCCACAGGGAAGAGGATAGCCAGGCTTGAAAGGGGATGGGAGGTCGAACTGATAAAGGGGATCGAATTCGGCTCGTACGGGAGATCCCTAGCATCAGCCTCCAAGATGAGCGTGGTGGTGTGGGATCTGAGGAGCGGGGAGATCGTGAAGATCCTCGAGAGCCCCGTCGCGGATTTCATCGGCAGCTCGCTTATAAGCTACCCTGATGGGGATTTCCTGATACTGGAGCGATACAAAGGGGATACGCTGAGGGTGTGGAAGGTGATGGAGGAGAGGGTGATAGCCAAACTGAGGATAGGCGACGTGAGAACGGGCGTTATCGCCTTCAGCCCCGATAGACAGCTCCTCGCCGTGAGCACCCCTAAGGGGACGATTCTCGTGTGGAGGATTCCCAAAGCGTGGGAGGTCGATCCGAAGGGGAAGCTGATCACACGCTGGGGCGGTCTTAAGAGCTGGCTGGGACAGAACTTCCCCAATCCCGCCAATCCCGAGACGTGGATACCCTTCTCCATATCTGAGGACGGCAGGGTGATCGTCGAGATATACGACCTATCGGGCGGCCTTGTGAGAAGGCTGGATCTGGGATACCTGAGGGCCGGAGCCTATCTGACCAAAGGTAAGGCGGCATATTGGGATGGAAGGGATGAGAGGGGGGAAAGGGTGGCCTCAGGGGTATACTTCTATTCGATCAGAACCCCCTCCTATTTCGACGTTCGTAAGCTCGTCATCATGAGGTGAGAGATCTATATGGTCAGCACGATCTTAAAGGAGTTGGTGCCGGGGATAAGCGCCATACGCAGGAAGAGGAGATGATCGCCTAAGAGGGAGACCTGCCCGACGTTCGTCTCCTTCACCTTCAACCCTCTGAAATCGCCCCATACGGCGAGGGCATAGGGGATTTTTCCGTCCGATTTCACCTCAATGAGCATCACGAGTTTCTCCCTCTCCCTGCCGGTCGAGAATCTCAGCAGCTCCGGCATCCTCCTGCATAGGAAATCGGTGTGAGAACGGTTGTATGGGGTCGTGTAATCTCTGATCTCAACGGGGGTGATCTCGTCCCCTTCAAATCTCATCCTACAGGAGGAGTCGTGATAGAACAGGATCTTCCTTAGCTCACGCTCCTCCTCGGCCAGCAGGTAGATCGTGGAGGCCATCTCCGGGTTAAGCTGAGGACCCGATGCGATCTTCGGTAGAGTGACGAAATCGACGCCTCTATCCTTAAGCTCTCTCAGGAAGATCTCCAGGTCCTCGGCATAATCGGTTGCGATCTCACCGTATTCCTCGATATCCAGCTCATGGATGAAAGGCATGAAGGCGTTCCATCCAGCGCTTTTGATGTGCTGATCGAGGGCCCATAAACATTGGGAGAGCGGGTCACCCGGCAGCCTTCTCCGGATCAGATCGTTGAGCCGGACGGAGGACCTCGGCAATCCTAAGAGCGGTTTTGAAGAGGGGGGATACGTCGATACGGGGGAGTCCTCCGAGATGAGGAACGGGCCGAACGGCGCGGGGCCATCCCTTTCCGAGAGATGATCGTATCCCCATAGACCTATAAAGCCCGTTTCCCTGAGGGCGAAGAGCAGCTCGGCGTTCTTCAAACCTGCTCCGGCGACCGTAACCTCGGCCCACGGCATCTCCTCTTGAAGTCTCCCTCGCCCCTCGGCAAGCAGCTTCGGCAGGATCTCCCTCAGCCTGACCGACTCCTCGGCGACCGATCTCGGATCAAGCGGGTTGACGTTCGGGTCCATGATCGGTTCGAGGTCGATCATCATGATCACGTCATCGCCGAACCTGTCATGCCATCGGTTGATATCCAGGGCTATCAGCCTGGGAAATTGAGCATACAGCGCCCATGTCATGGGTATTCCGTGAAGGTGAAAGGCTCTGGCGATCTTCCTGACAATCGTGATGGCGGACTGTGGGATATCGGACGGTATAACGATCAGGGGGCTATACGTTACCATGGTCACCTCCATCTCCCAAGATTATACTATAACCCGCCCCTCAACGTCAGGATAATAGCTCTGAAACAGAAATTCCCCAGCTTTCTGCGGAGGCATGGAGAAAGATTTTCAGACGATGAGAGAGAATGAGCTGGTCGACAACTCCATTCCGATTTGATATAATTTCACCAAGATCTCCAAGCGATGAGGTGAAGAGCTGAGGTGAAAAGGCTTTTAAAACCTCGTGAGGTTTCAAATCTGGTCGGTATAGAGGAAAGGGAGATATTGCGCGTTATAACGCGGGATGATCCTGAGGTAACCCCATATCTCATAGACCTCGGAGAGGAGAGATTGATCGATCTGGCGGGGCTACCGATTATCCTTAAAAAGCTCGCTTACAACATGCCCACGACCGAGATAATCGAGAATTTGGCCTGTCAGATCCTGCATCTTGAGCTTTTCTCTCAGGAGAGGGAGGAACTTAAACGGGAGAACGAGAGGCTGAAAGCCGAGATAAAGAGGCTAAAAGCCAAGCTATCCAGAAGTGATGAGAAGGCATCTCCAAGGAGATTCAGACTTAGATTTGGTGGATTCTGGAAGTTCAAGCGATAACCTTTATCCTCCCCGGCTCTCCGAGTTTCCCCCTGACTTCGAATCTCACATCGGTGAGTCGTTCGACCAGCCATATGTTGGTCATAAGATGTCGGGTTATCGATGATGTGGTGATGGCCGATCCTTCGCCCGCCAGAGCCATGAGAGGTATCATCTGATCGGACAAATGGGGATCGAAAGCGGATCTTGACCTCAGGAAGATCAGTAATTCCTCCGCTGCCTCTTCTCCGACCTTCTCGGCCGGTTTCCCTTTCTCACCCAGGGACGAGAACCCGGCGATGCTGTTCTCGAACTCCGCGACGAGAAAGACGGCTGTCCCCGGCCCCTTGGATCGCACAGAGACCGTTTCAATTTCCACGTCTGAGATTCCATTTAGCTTTCTCACGGCGGCTTTTCTCTGCCTTTCAGCGATTGAGATCGGAAGTCTCGCGCAGGCCGAGAATCCTCTGATCCTGGTAAGCGCTCCCCTATCCAAGATCGAAACAGGTGTGAGCTTTGAGGGATGTATAATGGCTTTTATCTCGCCGCCGCCCTTAGGATAAAACCCCCATTTTAAAATCTCGATGTTCAACCTAAGCCCAAACCTCAAGGCGATAGGTGAAAAGACCTGTTGAAGGTAATGAGCCGGGGGACTCCAGGGCACGTGTGTTCCCCCTCGGATGATCACCTCGCTTCTCCCACCTGAAAGGGCAAGTGGTAGATATATAGCCTGGAGGACAAGTGAGACAGATCCAGCGCTGGGTCGTTTCCGTGCGACATCAAACAGGTATACCCCAGGTTTGGTTTCGCCGGGGATAAAAGTGAGCTCCTTTGATCCGATTTCCGCCCCATCGACCTTAGCTCCGCATATCTCCGCGGCGGCCTCGACGCAGGTGAGATGTTGAGGGGCTAGCCCCGGGTTCCTCCTCTTCGCTCTGATCTTTTCTATCCTTATCCCTACACCCAAAAGGCTTGATAGTGCCAGGGCGGTGCGCAATATCTGGCCTCCGCCTTCTCCGAAAGAGCCGTCTATCGTGATGATTCCGTCCTTCATTTCGATTTCCCCTTGAGACCTTCGGTGATAATCCTGACCGCCTCCTGTGGGGAATCGGCGAAGCTAAGCAGGTCGAGATGTGAAGGTGTAAGCTGCATCTGTCCTTCGATCGCCTGTATCACCTTTCGCCACGCTTCACCCATAAGGACGATCGGTTTGCGTGGGATCTTGCCGATATACTCTAGGCACCAGAGCAGGAAGAACTCGGAGAACGTCCCCACGCTTCCCCTCAAAATTATGAAGCCATCGCCGAGCTCTATCAGCCTCCGGATGCGCTCCAGGTACGTTCCGACGTAGATCACCTCATCAACCCATGGGTTCGGCCTTTCAGCATCCAGGAAGGAGGTTATCACCCCTATCGTCTTACCACCCGCCTCTTTTGCCCCTCTGCTTGAGGCTTCCATCGTCCCCCCGAAACCCCCGTTACACAGCGTGAACCCCGCCATTGCGATCAAACGGCCTATCTGATATGCCTTTTCCCATTCATTTCCCCCCTCCTCAACCGCCGATCCACCGAAAAGTGTTATCACGCCCTTCCTAACCATCGATCCTCTCCGATTTGAGTATGATCTCCCCTGGCAGAGCCAGTCCGAGCTCAACCTCAACTGCCTTCGCCAATGCCACCGGGAAGGCACATGAGGGATGTTTGAGCTTCGAGTGACATTCGAGATTAAGCGGAGGTCTTCGCGCCCAGATGTCATCGATGCTTATCCTCTCGACCATCCCTTGAAGCGACTGTATGGAATCACATTCGCTTTCTATCGAGATCTTCACCTCAAACTCACCGATCCTCTGAGCGGTGATGGTGGTGTTGAAGTTACAGTTGTCCATCTTCAGATGCACCAGCGTCATTGGGGTTTAACCTCCTTAGCGGGAGGGAAATGAGGTGAGAAATGGTGGGGCGTACAGGGTTCGAACCTGTGACTTCTACCGTGTGAAGGTAGCGCTCTTCCGCTGAGCTAACGCCCCATAAGAGTGGTGGGCCCACGAGGATTCGAACCTCGGACCACCCGGTTATGAGCCGGAGGCTCTGCCACTGAGCTATGGGCCCTCCTGAGAACGTAATAATTATACAAAACCGCTTTCGGATAAGTCAAGTCCCCGAATCCGGCAATCCGGCAGGCACAAGGAGGAACGGCGAATGGCGAGTAGCGAGTGGTGATTCTCCCCATTCGCTGCTCGCCATTCGCTACTCGCTACAATTACAGCGCCGGCAAAAGGCGTTGAAACCCCCTAACCCTGTGTTTTTTTGTTGACAAAAGCTTAAATTGATGTTAACATTAATCGCAGGGAAACTTCCGAATCCTGATTTATAAGGAGAAGAGCGATGGAAAGCACTGTCAAAAGCGCGGAAGCTCGGGAACGGAAGGTGCCGCCTCACGTGATCCACCAACCTGAAACCACCTACTCAGGAGCGAAGATTACGCCGCCCCAGTTTGACCTGCCCAAGCGCACCGTGTCAATATGTCCCGAATGCAGGAGGCTGTTGCCCGCCCTAGTGTTCGAGGAGGACGGAAAGGTGATGATGGAGAAGGAATGCCCTGAACACGGGAAGTTCAAGGACGTGGTTTGGTCCGACGTCGAGTTCTACCTCAATGTGAAGAATTGGTTCTTCGGGGATGGAAGGGGGTTTTCCAACCCTCAGGTGACGAGTCCGGGGGCGTGTCCTTTAAGCTGCGGGATATGCAGCCTTCACACCAGCAACACCGCTTTAGCCAACATCGATCTGACGAATAGGTGCAATCTCAGATGTCCCATCTGCTTCGCCAACGCCGCCGTTACAGGGTATTTGTATGAGCCCTCCTATGAGCAAGTCGTCGAGATGATGAGGATGCTTAGGGAGAGAAGGCCAGTTCCCGTGGCATGTGTTCAGTTTTCAGGGGGCGAGCCGACGATACATCCCGATTTCCTCAGAATACTGGAGACGGCCAGGGATATGGGCTTTTCGGCCGTCCAGGTAGCCACAAATGGGATAAAGCTGGCCGATCTGGAATTCGCTCAGAAATCGAGAGAGGCCGGGCTGCACTCCCTGTATCTGCAGTTCGACGGCCTCGACGATGACGTGTATATCAAAACGAGAGGGAGGAGATTACTAGAGACTAAGCTAAAGGTTATCGAAAACGCCCGTAAAACGGGCATGAAGGTGGTTCTGGTTCCAACGGTCGTTAACACCATCAACGACGACAAGCTCGGCGAGATGGTCCGATTCGCCATTGAAAACGTCGATGTCATAAGTGGCGTAAGCTTCCAGCCGGTTGCATTCACAGGTAGAATAGATAGGGAGGAGCGGGCTAAGCTCCGCTTCACGTTACCAGATTTGGCCAAGAGGATAGAGGAACAGACAGGGTTCATTAAGGCGAAGGATTGGGTTCCGCTTTGTGCTGTGACACCGATTTCCAGGGTTATGGCCGCTATAGCCGGCCATGAGGTGACGATGTACTCATGCCACCCGATCTGTTCGCTAGCGACGTATCTCTTCGTGGATGATGAAGGCAACGCCGTTCAGGTGAGCGATTTCATCGACCTTAAAGGGCTATTGACGGAGATGGACCACCTCGCGGATAAGATCGCAAACTCCAGGTTCAACTTCAAGCTGCTCTCAGGTGTTCGGGCGCTGAATGTGCTGCGTAAATACTTTAAGAAGGAGAAAGCCCCCAAAGGGCTCACCTTTAGAAAATTCCTCGCCACGATAGACGAGCTGACCAGCAACAAATACGATCGGAACCCGAACGAGGTCGGCAAACACAGCTACAAAAGCATTATGATCGGCGGCATGCATTTCATGGACGCCTATAACTACGACGTCGAAAGGGTCAGAAGATGTGTCATCCACTATGCCGCTCCGGACGGAAAGATGTACCCCTTCTGCGCCTATAACTCCGGACCTGTATTTCGCGAGGTGATAGAGAGGAAGTTCTCTGTTCCATATAGGGGTGAATGAAGATAAAGGTCCTTACGGGGATAATCGCTTTAATTATCATGGCGGGGGTGGTGGGATGGAGAAAGGATGCCCTCTTCTCCCCGCCACAGGAGGTTTTATCCATCCTTGAGCTCCGTCCCGAGCGGAATGAGATCTATCCCGGCGATGTCATCTTCATATCAGCGGTCATAGAGCATAAGGGGTTCATCCGGCCAAACCGGCCAACCGAGTGGATAGGGAATGGATGCTCGCCGACGCCACCATCGACAACGTCAGAGGTGAGGTGCTGTGATGGATGGATGTTGGGTTGAGGTGAATTTGGAAAACATCGGACGAAACTTGGAGCTGGTAAGATCGATAACCGGCGGGTCAAAGGTCATAGCCGTGGTCAAGGCCAACGCTTACGGCCATGGCCTTATCCCCGTAGCCCGGTATCTGCAGGGGAAGGCTGATATGCTCGCCGTCGCCAGATTGGAGGAGGCGATAAGGCTGAGGGAAGCAGGCATAAGAGCTCCGATACTTAACCTCTTCCCCGTTCTCCCGGATGAGGTCGAGCCCGTGGTGGATTATAACATAACCCAGACGGTCGGCGATCTGAACCTTGCCCTATCCCTGGCGCGATGCGCTAAAGATAGAGGAAAAAAGGTTAAGATCCACCTGGAGATCGATACCGGTATGATGCGCACGGGTGTGTGGTATTCGGATGCGATAGATATGGCCTCCAGACTGACGAAGATACAAAACGTAGAGGTGGAGGGGGTGTACACCCATTTTTCATCTGCCGACGATCCCGATCCGGAGTTCACTTTCATACAGCTTAACAGGTTTCAGGAGGTATTAAAAGGTTTGAAGGAGCGAGGAATATGCCCACCGATCGTTCACGCCGCCAACAGCGCCGCCATAATGGCTCTCCCGAGACGAACGAGCTTTACGGCTGTGAGACCAGGATTGATATTATACGGTGTCCCGCCGAGTTCTCACCTGGAGGACAAACTTGATCTGAAACCTGCACTGACATGGAAAACGAGAGTGATAGACCTGAAACGGATTGAGGCATATCAGCCGGTAGGATACGGTCGTGCCTATAAGACCTTGCGATCATCCCTGATAGCGACACTTCGGGTCGGATACGGAGACGGATACAAATGGCACCTTTCCAACTGTGGCAAGGTTCTGATCAGGAGCAAAGAGGCGCCCATTATCGGGCGGATCTGTATGGATACGATGATGTGCGATGTGACGGATATACCGGGTGTGAAGATAGGAGATGAAGCGATCCTGATCGGGAAAGATAACAGCAAAGAGATATCCCCGAACTATCTCGCCAAACTCGCCGGCACTATTCCGTATGATATCCTATCGGGGATAGGCGAAAGGATCAAGAGGATTTACGAATATACCCTTTATCGCAAAGCCTGAGAAAGAGATCGGTTATATTCGGATCGAATTGAGTTCCGGAGTTCCTTTTAATCTCCTCGATGGCCTCCCTATGCGATAGAGGGGAGGATCTATAGGGACGTAGGGATGTCATGGCATCATATGAATCGGCGACGGCCAATATCCTCGCTCCAAGTGGAATCCCATTTCCTTTAAGTCCGTGCGGATATCCCTTCCCGTCGAATCTCTCATGGTGATGCAGTATGATATCAAGCGTCTCCTCCTTGGCCCTTCCGTTTTCGTTCATCGTTATCTCATCTAGAGAGCCTTTGAACTCGAAGAGAGGACGTAGTATATGATAGGATCTGACGGGATGGGTCTTTATGATCTCATACTCCTCCGGCGTAAGGGGATCGGCTTTGTGGAGGATCTCATCTATCGGAATTCCTATCTTTCCTATATCATGGAGCTGCCCGGCCAGATCAAGCTGAACTATTTGCTCCTCGCTCAATCCCATCTCCTCTCCTATCACGCGGGATATCTCGGCGACCCTTTTGGAGTGGCCCCTTGTGTATTTGTCCCTCTCCTCGATCGCCCTGACGAGGGAGGTTATAGCTCTGAAAAAAAGCTCGCGGACATGTTTCGTCCTCTGTTGGATCATATCCTCAAGGTAACGCTGATATCTCAGGTTTTCCAGTATTAAATTTCTTCGTTCCAAAGCGCGTTCAATGGTAAGCATCAGACGCTCTTGTTTAAACGGTTTGGTGATATAGTCATAAGCCCCTGATTTAAGCGACTCGACGGCGGTTTCGACCTCCGCCACAGCTGATATAACTATAGAAGCTATATGAGGTCTTATCTTAGCGGCTTCTCTGATCAGTTCGGTTCCGGAAATACCGGGCATTCGTATATCGGTGATGAGGAGATCGAACTCCTCCTTCCTCAGGATATCGAGCGCCTCTTCCCCTCCTGAGGCCTGTGAGCATTTGTATCCCTCCATGGATAGGATAAGGTGCAGATAATCCCTGATGTTCCTCTCATCGTCCACGATCAGGATCTTGGCTTTGTGCTTCATCTGATCTCCTCCCCGGGACAGGGAAGCTTGCATGATGTTTATCGGATATTTCTCGGTTCGACTTAAGCGTTTTACCTATATCATCTTCAACTCAGGGAGCGCTATGACGGGAGACGAGGAAGACCGTTATACTTCTATCCGACGCTCTGGAATAGACTGGAAACCGCCTTATAAATCTCCCTTCCTCGGCGATGTGATCCCTGAGCCGATGATCCGGATCGATCACGTTCATGTTCGATTCGTCCAAGATAAACCAAATCCTCCTTCTATTTCGAAAATAACGTTCGCCCTCGGCCATCTGCCGTCCACCGCTTATGCGGATCGATGATCCATCAGTTTGCGAAAAGCTCTTGTCGAATGTGAAGGCGTCGATCTTGACGAAATTCGCCTCAGGCAGATAGCACCGCGCTAACGCCGGGATGGTCGAGACAACCAAGTCATCCGACTTCATCCTCTCCCCGACCAGACGAAAGGCCTCCCTCCACATCGGTCGGCCTCCGTTTTCCCTCGTGAAATACAGGTAGTCCCATCCTATCATCTCCGATCCCAATACCGCCACAAGCAGAAGAACGATTATCCTCCGATCCGGAATCCGGCACGCACGAGCGGCCAGGATCAGATAGGCGGGAACGGTGAAGAAGAGGTAATATCCGGCGACGTTCTGAAAGAGGGAACCTAAAACGAAAAAGGCCAGCGGTACGATCGACCAACAGGCCAGAAGTAAGGTCGGCCTGGAGGGCGATCTTTTGAGGATGAGATCATCGCTCAGGACGAAGATCGCGGCCACTGCCACCGGAACGGTCACACCCCACGCCAAGGTCATAGCCACATAGATCGGGCTCCTGGCCCATATGTTGTGACCCCACCCTGAGGTTATAAATCCGAAAACCCTGGGATGCAGGGCAGCAAAGGTTACCAGGAGGATCGGTGAGATGAAGATCAGTATGTTTCTACGTCTGTAACCCCCCGGCCTTTCAGCTCGAAGGATCTTTATCGAGATCAGATAGGCCAGAAAGCCGAGGACCAGGACGCCTGAAAGCAGATGCGACCCGATCAGCATGAGGATGAAAAACATAGAACTTAAAAGATAGGACAGACTATCCCTCTCAAATGCCAGGTAGAACAGCCCTGAGGAGAGAAGGCTCCACAGCAGCACCAGCGAATACGACCGGGCGTTCTGTGACCAGAAGATATGCCAGGGCAGCAGGGCCAAAAGAAGGGCCGAGATCAGACCGGTCTTCTTGTCGTAGAGGCGTGAGGCGATCAGATATATCACCGGAACGGAGAGAACTCCGATGAGGGCGAAGCCGAACCTCGCGCCCCACTCATCCCGTCCGAGGAGCGCCGTGGTGAGCTTCACCAGGGCATACGGAAGGGGATTTATCCTGAGGAGGTGGGGGAAGTTCTGCGCGTCCAGAAAGGTAAGGGCCTCATCGGCCCAGAAGCTCCACCTCCCCAATCTCCAGAACCTCAGGAGAGCTGCCAGGATAATTATCACAGTCAATCCGAGCCGGTATATCATCTCCGGGGCTGCATCCTCGCCTCGCGTATCCGTCTTTGATCCTCCGCCCGTTTTATCGCCTCCCGTTTATCGTATTGCGATTTCCCCCTGGCAAGGGCCAGCTCCACCTTGACCAGCCCCCTCTCGTTGAAATACATCCTTAACGGCACGAGGGTGTAGCCGGGCTGTCTGCTCAACCCGGCCAGCCTCTTTATCTCCCTCTTGTGCATCAATAGCTTGCGCGGACGAGTGGGGTCGTGGTTCAACCTCGATCCGGCATCATACGGTGCTATGTAAACATCGTGAAGGAACATCTCACCGTCCTCGACGGTGGCGTATGCCCCCTTCAGACTTACCTTTCCCTGACGGAGCGACTTGACCTCCGTTCCCTTAAGCTCTATTCCGGCCTCGAAGGTGTCCAGTATGTGGTAATCATGTCTCGCCCTTCTGTTGACCGTTATGTTTTTCATCTTCTCAACCCTTTCTCAGGGCGATCGGCGGTCTCTCACGTATATCCAGACGATCTCCCGCATCACCGTTTGATAAAATTGCCCCTTATTTTGCAGCGATTGCCATTCATCACGTGTATAGACGAACAGGTCTACCGGTACGGGCAGCCCGTTTGTATCCCATACCGCAGCCCGTCTTTCGAAAGGTAACCGAGAAGCCCTCACAATTATGATTACATCTAAATCACTTCCCACCCCCCAATCGCCCCGCGCATAGGAACCGAAGTAACCGATGCGATCTATCTCCTTGTAGCACCGGACGATTTCCTGTGCCCATTGACATATAGATTTATGCACCAGCCGGCTGTCAGGCCATCTGAGCACGGACGAATTCAATGATCTCACGGGCATACCGGATCGCCTCCCCGCTTTGTAAAGGTCCGTAGTGTTGAAATGGCGCTCCTTCCGGATGACTGTTAGGGTATCGTGCCGGGATGTAATAGTTATCAAGGACATGGGCTTGTTCTATTAATCTCTGTGGAACGGTAATTTCCTCCGGCAATTCAGAAAGCAATCTTGCGATTACATGTCCCCATGCTTCCTGACCACGATGAAGATGTAGAGCTTTTACAGCTTTCTCCGCCGCTTGTTGTGCGGCAAAGCAGGCCCATTCGTGGCGTCCGGCACGCCGGGAATCCTCTGCCTGTTCTAGATCTCTCACCGCTTGATTGAACCAGTCACGAGAGCGATCTGGCATCAGGGTTCACCCCTTCTCAGAACGGTCAGCGATCTGGGCGGTAGAATCGCCCTGAGCGAACGGGATGAGAAACGCATGTCCGCCGTAGCGGTCATGGGAAGGATCAGGGCGAGCTCTGAGCCGCCTATCCTATCCCCGGTCAGGGCGATCTCGACCTCTTCGTCGTTGAAGTTCTCAATCGCCACATACTCCTCCCCGAAGAGATACAGCGCCACCCTGCTGGGGGAATCGAATCCGAGCGAGAAGGGTCTCAGCATGAGATCACGTATCGCCTTTAAATCCTCGCGTCCCAGATCCAACAGGGATCTCGGCTCGCCCCTGACGTTGAGGATCACCACGTTATCCCCCTTCAGATCCATCCCTTTAAGCTCGCGGGCAAGACCATCCGTCAACATCAGGGGTTTGCCCGAATCGATCATGGATGAGAGCTTATCGTTCAGATCCTCATCCTTCAGGGCGTGATATGAGAGGAAGAGGGCGTCGGACGATTCGGGATCTATCCTGGCGGTCGGGATGAGAGGCAGCCCGAGCATACCGATGAAATCGAAGACATAAGGCTCGCCGTCTGGATCGCTGTTAGGGGGTTTAGGGGCGGCGATTCCCAGGATCGATCTGCCTCGGACGATACGGGCGAGATCGTAGAGATAGGGTATCTCCTCCCTCAGATGTTGGACGTTCGCCGGACCGGTATCCCTCTGCAGGGCTCCATAGCAGAAGAGCAAAACCTCCCTGGCGCCGGCTAGAACCGTCTGCCGGGCCTGCTCCAGGTAGGTCGGAGGGTTGGTTCCAAACGGATCGAACCATCCGCCTCCCGTCTTTTCACCTCCGATCTCGCCCAGCCATCTCATGATGTAATATGCCTCATACTGTGCTTTTCTCCCCCATCTCTCGTTGTCCGGATCTCTGGTCTCAGTTCCCACCCAGATGTAATCGAACTCCTCCGTCTCCCTCACCACGTCATATCCTCGGTTGTGGAAGTTATCGTACCACTGTGGATATTTTATTATGATCCTGGCTTTGGGATTGACCGATTTGGCAGGGCCGATTATCCTCTCCCTGGATATTCGGGTCATAAGTTCGCATCTATATTGAACCCAGGATCGATCTCCTTTGGCTGCCTGACACTCCTGACACTGGCAGTCGGTGAAGAGGAAGTCATCTATCATTATCAGGTCGAACATCGATGCGGTGTATTCGAAGATCCTCTGTAGTTTCTCCTGTGTCTCCCTATCGGTATAGCATGCGATTATGTTCCAGCCCGTGGATCTTTTGCCTACGTTGGTGGTGGTGACACATCCGGCCACCTCAAATCCGGCCTCCTTGAATCGGTCCCTCGCCCTCTCCAGGTTTTTTCTCTCCGCCGTGTATCCGTCTCTGAAGGACTCTATGTACACCTTGGTCACGGCCGTGCGGCGGCACCAGTCGATGGCATTCTCTATTCCCTCTTCGCTTGAAAGATGATCCCTCACGTTCTGGGCGGTGAAGAGGGTGGAGAAAGTAAGGTCCATCCCTATCCTCCTATTTGACTCAGGTATTCCCTGAGCTTGCGGGCATATTGCGGCAGCGCCACCTCAGGATCTGGCAGCTCCGGATGCCACGCCTTCTCCCACTCGACCGAGAGGTACCCGTCATAGCCGCTCCCCTTTAACAGGCGAAGTATCTTTAAGGTCGGCACCTTCCCCTCGCCCAGCATCGTGTAGGTGGTGAAATCGCCGTCCTTGACGTGCACGTGAAAGACCTTTCCGCTGAGATATCTCATGGTATCCTCGGGGGATTCGCCGTTTTTGACGGGATGGTGGATATCCCAAAGCGCCCCGACCATCGGGTGATCGACTTTATCCAGGACGGCGGCGAGATGTTCCCCCGTGCTGAAGCTGTCGTGTGTCTCGATCACCACCTTAACGCCCACGCTCTCGGCGTATTCGCCCAACTCCCTTAATGACTCGGCTATGTAATTCTCACACTTCTCCCTTTCAACACCATCGGGTATCTGACCGCCGAAGACCCTGATGCATAGGGCGTTGAAGGATTTGGCGATATCCATGTGTGCCTTAGCCGAGATGAGGTTGGCCCTTCTCTCGTCCGGATCCGAGGAGCTGAACCTCGATGATGCGGATATGCATGCTACGGATATGCCATGTGATTCGAGCAGTCTTCGGGTCTCCG
Organism: Candidatus Poribacteria bacterium; assembly: GCA_021162805.1. NCBI lineage: Bacteria > Candidatus Poribacteria > Candidatus Poribacteria bacterium. The sequence goes on along the minus strand of JAGGXZ010000103.1, from coordinate 25,188 downwards.
CCACCCCTTCTGTCAGCTCAGGTACCCTCGTCAGATCGAACTGTCTGAGGATCCCCCTTATCTCTATTCCCTCATAGCCGTATTCTTTAGCCCTTCTGACGATCATTTCCAGATCCCAGTCGGGACATCCTAACGTGCTGAAGGAAAGCTTCATATTAATCCTCCGATTTGATCTCGATCTTCGGATTAATTTTACCTGTTGCCTGCCTTATCAGTCAATAGGACGAAGGTTCTCTTCAGATACAACCGGCTTGACAGGGAAAACGATCAAAGTTATACTCAAGCTTGAGGGAACCTTTATCCTTACCGACGTCGGAGGAAAATGAGTTGGCTTTGACCTTAACGGAGAAGATAATCGGCGATCACCTTGTCTCAGGGAGGATGTCCCCTGGGGAGGAGATCGGCATAAGGATAGACCAAACCCTAACCCAGGATGCCACCGGAACGATGGCCTATCTTCAGTTTGAGACGCTGGGCATCGATAGGGTTAAAACAATGCTCTCCGTCAGCTATGTCGATCATAATACGCTTCAAATCGGATTCGAGAACGCCGATGATCATAGATTTCTCCAGTCGGTGGCAGCGAAACATGGGATATACTTCTCACGGCCGGGAAATGGGATATGCCATCAAGTTCATCTTGAACGGTTCGCCGTTCCAGGGCAGACCCTGTTGGGCTCCGACAGCCATACCCCTACTGCTGGCGGGATAGGAATGTTAGGGATAGGTGCGGGGGGATTAGACGTAGCGGTAGCGATGGCGGGCGAGCCGTTCTACATGACTATGCCCGAGGTGATAGGGGTTAAACTGGTGGGGAAGCTCCCGCCTTGGGTCTCAGCCAAAGATATTATACTGGAGCTTCTGCGAAGGCTGACGGTCAAAGGTGGACTTGGAAAGGTGATGGAGTATTTCGGAGATGGCGTTAAACACCTTTCAGTCCCCGAAAGGGCAACCATAACTAACATGGGTGCAGAGCTGGGCGCTACAAGCTCCATTTTCCCCAGTGACGAGATAACATGGGAGTTTCTGAGATGGCAGAAACGGGAAAGGGATTGGCGCAGGCTCGAAGCCGATCATGGTGCGGAGTATGCCGAGGTGATAGAGGTAAATCTAGGAGAGCTCGAACCGCTGATCGCCTGTCCCCATAGTCCCGATAAGGTCAGGAAGGTCAAGGATGTGGAAGGATTGAAAGTCGATCAAGTAGCGATCGGCAGTTGCACCAACTCATCGTTGAAGGACATGATGACCGTCGCGGCGATCCTCCGCGGCAGAAAAGTTCATCCGGATGTCAGCCTGGTTATATCGCCCGGATCGAGACAGGTTCTGGAGGAGCTAGCTCGAAATGGAGCCTTAGCCGACATGATAGCCGCTGGGGCGAGGGTGTTGGAGTGCGCCTGTGGCCCATGCATCGGTATGGGGCAGGCACCACCCTCCGGTGGGGTGTCGGTGAGAACGTTTAACCGAAACTTCGAGGGCCGGAGCGGCACGAAGGATGCACAGGTTTATCTGGCCAGTCCTGAAACGGCAGCCGCGACGGCCATAGCCGGCGTGATAACCGATCCCAGAGAGCTGGGAAAACCGATAACCGTCTCACTGCCCGTTTCGATCCGCATAGACGATAGCATGATCATCCCGCCCGCGAGAGATCCCCAAAAGGTTCATGTAATTCGTGGACCGAACATAAAGCCGGTACCGACCGGAAAGCCAATGCCCAAACACCTCTCATGTATCGTGTTGCTGAAAGTCGGAGACAACATCACCACAGATCATATCATGCCAGCCGGTGCAAGGATACTACCCCTCAGGTCGAATATCCCTGCTATCTCAGACTTCGTCTTCGAAAGGATTGATCCGACTTTCCCCAATAGGGCAAGGGAATTGCCCGAAGGGACTTTTGCTGCCGTCGTAGCGGAGCATAATTACGGTCAGGGCTCCAGCAGAGAACACGCCGCCCTCGCACCGATGTATCTCGGAGTGAAACTCGTCATTGCCAAATCCTTCGCCCGAATCCACAGGGACAACCTCATAAACTTCGGCATCCTCCCCTTAACCTTCATCGATGAGGACGACTATAGGAAGATCGATAAGCTGGATAGGATCGAGATCGAGTCCCTCGAGCTTCAACTTAGATCAGGAAATGATATCGCGGCGCTGAACAGGACGAAGGGATATGAGATAAAGTTGAGGCATGATCTCTCCGATAGGGAGCTTGAAGTGCTCCTTTCGGGGGGGAAGCTCAACTATGTCAGGAAGAGATTAAAAGGACAGGTATGATCCGGCGATTCCTGAACATAATCTCCTCCATCTCGCTCGTTCTGATTCCTCTCCTCTCTCCGGCGGCGCTGTTTGAGATCAAAGGCGTGAGCACACTGAAAGGCGAAACGCTTAAGGCGTCGCTGGAGGAGGGGAGGGAATGGAAGATGATCCTGTTTCTAGGCGCAAAACCTCGGTACACCTGGAGAGTCGATCCAAAAGGAGCAAGCCTCACGTTGGATATCTACTCGCTGCACGTCGGGTCCAAGGAGGTGGGATTCATACCGATCGGCTCCAAAAGGTTGAAGCTCATAAAAGCCACGGTGGTGAGCACTAGACCGATCAAAGCTAGGATCACGCTGAAATTCAATTCCCCCATCGATCCCGCTGCTGTGAGGGTCGAAAACACCCTCAACTCCATCATACTTTATCTGATCTCCTCTCCGCCGCCCAAATTGAAGTCAGTCTTCAAACGGATGTCCAAGGAAGAGATCAAACACCGAAGCGAGATCAAAGCTCGAAAACCGGTATCCCCTATGAAACCGACCGAATATACGATCGGACCCGGCGACCTGATCGAGGTAAAGACGGTATGGGATGACGGTGACTCGGAAAGCGAGGAGTTCATCGTAGATGGTGAGGGACAAATCATCCATCCGCTGCTCGGTGAGGTGAAAGTCGGTGGACAAACCACCCGACAGATAAAACAGCTCCTGCAGGAGGCGTTAAAAAAGTATCTCAGAAACTACAGGATCGAGGTGTCGGTTAAAGAATATAGGAGCAAGAAGGTGTTGGTGGTAGGTGAGGTGAGGAGGGAAGGAGAAATCCCTTGGAAAGGACCAATCCGACTTAAGGAGCTTCTGCAAAAGGCCGGCGGATGGGGTCCAAAGGGAGATATATCAAAGGTGGAGCTTTATCCGCCCGGTCACTCAAAACCCCTGATAGTTGACCTGAAAAAGGACAACCCGTTCGTGCCGCCAGGCAGCGTCGTGAACGTTCCTCCAAGATGAGATCCTATCCGATCCAGCCATCCTTTCATCCATGTGAACTTGCGCCGGCACGATTCATAGGAGTTAAAACCCAGTCTATCGAGCAGCCAGAACCGCTTGGCCTTAGTCGGATCGTCCATGCAGTATAGGGAAATCAGTGTGAAAAGAGGCCATACCGCCTCGGCATAGAGTCCCTCCTCCGTCATCATCAGGGTTCCCCTCTCCCAATATCTTCTCTTCAACGGAGAGAGATAGAAGTGAGAGACCTCTTCCTGTATGTCGAATATCGCCATCGTTTCATCGAGTGCCCTGAGCACCTCTGCTTTCGACATCCCCGACGATCCGAGCGTTTCCAATCCAAGCCCGTGTATCTCATCATCTCCCATCCTATATGCCGCTTCCCTGAGGAAGAGGAAAAGCCTTCTATGGGTTAAGGGCATATCCAGGAGTATAAGCGGCACCTCTCCCGCCCTGAAGAGGGCACCTCTGAAGGTCCAAAGCGGTATCCTCCCCTCCCTCTCGAAATCCCTCTGCGCCCTCATCGTCACCTCCAAAGCCTCCTCGAACATTTTGCGCGCCCTTGCAGCTATATATCTTCGTTCCCCGTATCTTCTGCCGATTCTCTCCTTGAGCTCGCTCAACATTCCGGTGGGGTCATATATGATCCTGCCGCGCAGGATATCTGAAGGCAGGACAGGGTGGGAGAGGACCTGTTCCTCGTCGAGGAAGTTCCTGAGACTGGTGAACGTCACCTCAATCGGTACCCCATCCCGTTCGACGAGAAAGCCGGGAACGGGTTCGCCATCGAGGATCACCCTGACGTCAACGTCCGTCTCCCTCGGCTCCGCCTCATACACGGTTGAGCCACATACGAAAGCGGCGACGACGGGATAGGTGCGGGCTAGGACCAATATCTCCGACTTCGCCGCTTCGATGTAGATCTCCCGGTTCATGACGTCCACAATCCCCAGGATTCCAAACTACCTGAAACTCATCCTTAGGATGGGGTAATACTATCATAACCTCAACCTGTTTTCAAGTCAGCGGTTGTTCTTGACAAGTTTTCAAAAGCCATATATAATCGTCTCATCGAGATCGTTCATGTTTTCCCCGATTACCTTGCAATGCCTCAACCATAAGCCTGAGCTCGATGGCGTTAGGTTTTGATGCAGAGACTCTGGACCACCGTGCTCAACTTCTCCCGAATGGACCCTGAGCTGGCCCGTCATGCCTATAACTTGGGCAGAGACGCCAGGGATTGGAAAATCACGCTGGCCCAGGAAGACCTGAGGGAAAGCGGCCCATCCCGCGATCACATCGTCCCCATCCTATACCGCCCCTTTGACCTCCGTTACACCTATTACACGGGCCGCTCCCGAGGTTTCCACTGTAGGCCTCGCCCCGAGATCATGCGTCATATGTTGGCGGGGGAGAACATGGCGTTAATCGTGCCTAGACGGGTGGAGCATTTAGGCGGTTGGCAACATGCCTTTGTCACTAAAGCGATTTCAGAGCATGTAGCGGTATCGCTGAAAACGATTGATTACCATTTCCCCCTCTATCTATATCCTGATGCCGAGCGGGAAGACCTGTTCAGCGATCTAGAACCGCAGGAACGGCGGCCGAACTTAAATGAGGAGCTGATGGGAAAGCTGGAAGAGGCATATAACCCCACCCCTGTTTCCCCTCCCCGTAAACGGGGAGGGGAGCAAGGGGAGGGGTATGGATGGTATACCCCTCCGCACCTCTGGGAGAAACTCAAGCCTTTAGCCCGTGAGATGCGCCGGAATCCCACACCAGCGGAGAAGAAACTCTGGCAGCATCTGCGTCGCCGCCAGTTACTGGGTTATAAGTTTCGCCGCCAACACGCTATCGACCGTTTTATCGTGGACTTCTACTGCCAGGAAGCCAAGCTCGTGGTTGAGGTAGACGGACCTATTCATCAATACACCCCTCAAGAGGACGCCATTCGTCGAGAGTTCTTGGAAAGCCTTGGCCTACGCGTCATACGCTTCACCAACGAGCAGGTGCTATCGAATATCGAAAGCGTCTTGGAAGCTATTGCCAGCGCTCTCCAGGAGGTTGAATCCCCCAACCCTCCAGCGTCAGCGTCCATTACCCCGGAGCAGATCTTCCACTACATCTACGCCGTACTCTACGCCCCTCCTATCGGGAGAAATACGCCGAATTTCTGCGATTGGACTTTCCGCGCATTCCATTTCCGGCTGAGCGGGAGACCTTTGAAGCTATGGCCGAGCTTGGCAGACGCCTTGTAGCATTGCATCTGCTCGAATCACCCGAGCTGGACCCGCCCTTAACCCGTTTTGAAGGTAAAGGCGATAACCGCGTGGCGAAGAACAAGCGTGAAGGCTTTCGCTACGATGCGGAGACCGAAAGAATGTACATCAACAGGACTCAGTATTTCACACCGGTGCCGTTAGAGGTATGGGAATATCCCATCGGTGGCTACCAGGTCTGTGAAAAATGGCTTAAAGATCGAAGGGAACGACGGCTCAGCTTAGACGATATCCGTACTTATTGCCGGATAGTGACCGCTCTAATACGTACCATTAAACTCCAGGAGGAGATCGACGGGCTCTATTCAAGGGTCGAAAGGGAACCATTGCCTCTCACAATCTAAATGTGACTTAATGGCGGTGGAAGGCTGAAGGGGTGAGGATCGTTCCGATGGCATATCTGAGCTTGAAGAAGTCCTCCGGTCGGAGCGATTCGAAAACCGTGCGTCCGGCATCGTCCACGAATCTCTCCTCCGTCCTCGCCCTCAAATCGAGAAACCGGGCGACTTCATATGCGATCTGTTCCCGATCGTAGCCGAACCTTCGCGCAAGGGCGATCAGATACTCCACATCCTGTTCCCCCCGTCTTAGCGCCTTCAGCCTCAAGCTGGCCAGTGGCCCATTGATGCCGAACCGCTTCCCCGGATAGAGCAGCGCCGTCGGCTCAGCCCGTTCGAAGTTCTCATCCCTCCCTATGGTGTTCCACGGCAGGATTCCGTCAGCGCCGAACAGGAAGGCCTTAATCGCCCATGCCTCCCCGTTCAGGTTAGTCTCGCTCACCCGATTAGGGGTGCCGTAGTTCCAGAACCGGATGCCGTATCGCCTGTGGAACTCCATACATCTCCTGTTTTTCCGGAAGAACTCCCCGCTGACACACATCAGGTCGACCAAAGGGAGAAATTCATCCGGATCTCGCACCCATTGGGGTCTGGACACATCGCATCGGAATATGAAGTTCACTCCTCCGCCCGCATCCCGCACCGCCTCCTTGAACATCCTCCCGAAGAAGATCAGCGCGCGCCAATCGTCCCTGTGCATCGGCTCATCCATCAGCCACCACGATGTGCCTCTTCCTCCCTTGCGAGGGTCTTTGTAGTAATACTTGTTGTTGAAGTAACATTGCATCTGAACCCCTCTCCAGCCTTTCTCCCGAAAATGTCTGACGAAATCCCGAACCACCGCCTTGAACCCCGCGATGTAATCCGGCGTGAAAGCCTCCTCAACCGGTGGTGCCTCCATGGCATGGCGGATGATGATATCGCGGTAATCCCCCGGCATGCTCTCATACCGATAATGTCCTTTAATCGGGATCGGGTAGTTCTCATGAAACGGCAGATACTGATGATGGATCGGTAGACCGCCCCAAGTCAGGCCGAAGAAGGCCGATCCGTCAAACAGCGCTCCATAATGGGCGTCGTAATCCCTCCACTCAGCCACATGGGCGTTTTCGCCCTCGCCCTCAATCGGCGGAGCCCATCCCTCATATGTTCGTCCCGAATGGCTGTAGGCGAGCAGATTTAGCGTGGCTCGATGTTCATACGCAAGGCGATGATACGCGTGTTCGATCGCTATGCCCTCAGGCGTGTTATGCCTAACGCCGAATCTGGAGGCGACGGAGCCGTATCCGTTCAGATCCACGACGAAGCCCGGCCTATCCGGAAGGGTGAAATCCCATACACGGAGGTATATCGGAACATCTATCCTTTTTCCATCGGCGAGCGCGACTATGTTTCCTCGGTACACGTCGGCTGGGATTCCTTTCGGCACATGTAGATCCACCCAGATCACCCGATACTCCTGATTCGGGACGTGATCGTCGAACCTGACCTGTATCGGCACGGCGATTTCAGGGAACCAGCGATTTCCCTCTCTGACACACCAGACGCGATAGGGTCGGACGTTCGACGCCAGTATACTGCCGCTTTTCCCCCTGAGATCTCCTATCTCGACCGACTCGACCTGTTTGGCCCTGATGACGATCTGGAAGGCGATGGTCTCGTTTCGAGCGGCCGCTAGGCGAATTGTTCTGCCATCCCAAATGGGATTAAGTCTGTCATAATTCCCTCTCCTGTCCTCCATCACCTTCCCCGTCACGGGATCCGGCTTAACGGTGTCGGGGACGACGAAGAGCGAGGATATCGGATTCGGATCGGGCTTTGGCAACAGAGGTACTTCAGGTAGAGGTTTGGGATATGACTTAGATGAGGATGACGTGACCTTCACTATGCTTGGTCCGCTTGTGGATCCCACCTCATCTAAGACGCTCAGCCTCAGTTCATAGGCCGTTTCAGGTTTAAGATTCGGCACCGTTATCTCCTGCCTCTCGCCCGGCAGTGCGGCGAAGGGGATCAACCGGCGTGGGAGTTGAGTCCATCCCTCAAACTGCCCGCCTTTTATCTCGAGGCGATATGCGAAGGGAAAGGATTGAGAGCCATCGGGTATGGGGATGTCAAACGTCAGCCGAATAGCTCCGGAGTTGAGGGTGGATAAATCGGGGTCAGGTCGGGCGGTAAGATTTTTGACAGCAGGTGGTTTTGTCCTCTCCTTTGATGGCTCGCCCTTGACGACGAGATAGGGGGCAAAAGGGGTCTCACGGCTATGGATGTCGTTATTCCACATCGTCTGGCCCTTCTCATCGCTGACCGCCAAACCGTATGAGGCTCCACATAGCATGGCCGATATCAGTTTTGCCGGCACATCGATCTCCAGCCAACCACCCCCAATCTCCTTTAGATCTACGAAGGCGTAAAGGGTGTTTCCGGCGCCAAAGGTGACATCGGTCAGATCGCTTCCCTCACCGGCCCAGCGTTTATAAGGGTAAATAGCGTGTGTGAAGCAGGATCCCCCATCGACCGCCCTGTCCACTCCGTTCCCCTCCTGCCAGTTGGAGGCTATGGTCGAAAGACCTATGGTGCGCAGGCGATGCTCATGAGCGGCGTGTAGATACAGATAGGCTCTATGCACCTTCCATCCCTTGATCGGTGAGAGATCGAATTTGAATATAAGGATATGCTCGATCCCTTTGATGCGCAGGACGGATTTCGCCCCGGCGTTGTGATGGATTTCATCTCCGGCAGCGGCTATGGAGTTATCGGCGATGACCTTCAGCCGGGCCGTCCGTAGCTGTCCGAATGCCAACCCATATATTGCCATCGATATCAAGACCGTCACCATTCCCGATCTGATCATCTCCTCACCCGTTCCACTGTGATTCCTATCTGATTCAGCTCTGATTTTATCCCTTCCCCGGTGCGCTGTCAACCTCCCCGGCAATGCTCCTACTTGCGTTACGCCGAGCGTGAGAGTATAATTGTAGTCAGAGATCAAGTGATTCGGAGGCGAGGATTATGTCAAGGCCCAGGAGGGTTTATATAGAGACATATGGATGCCAGATGAACCTGAACGACTCCGAGGTGATGGCGGGCATCCTTACGAGAAGCGGATACCGAATCGTAAACTCCCCGGATGAGGCGGACGTCATCCTGCTCAACACCTGCGCCGTCAGGGAACACGCCGAAAGGAGGGTTTTCGGTAGGCTCTCCAATCTCAAGGTATACAAGCAACGTAATCCGAGGTTGATTTTGGGCGTCTGTGGCTGCATGGCACAGCATCTGGGCGATAGAATCATCGAAAAGGCCCCGTATGTGGATCTGATCCTCGGCCCCGACGCTTACAGGTCTTTGCCACAGGCCCTCGCCAAAGTCCGGAGGGATGAGCCGTATCTCAACCTGAGATTGGACGCTTCGGAGCTCTATGAGGATGTGGAGCCCATGAGGGAGAAAGGCGTTAGGGCGTGGGTGACGATAATGCGGGGTTGCAATAAGTTCTGCACCTTCTGCATAGTTCCCTTCGTGCGGGGGCGGGAGAGGAGCAGGCCGCTGGAGACCATCCTCGACGAGATCAAATCCCTGGCCGATGAGGGGTACAAGGAGATAGTCCTATTGGGGCAAAACGTGAATTCATACAACGATGGCAGACACAATTTCGCCGATCTGCTCGATAGGGTCGCCGAGGTGGATGGGATACTCCGTATCAGGTTCACCGCTCCCTATCCGTCCGATATGACCGATGAGGTAATAGAGGTCATGGCGTCGCACGACAATATCTGTAAACACGTTCATCTGCCACTACAGGCCGGATCGGATAGAATACTCAAACTGATGAGACGGAGCTATACATCGGGTGAATTCCTCGATCTGGTCGATAAGCTGCGCGGCAGGATGCCGGGAGTTGGCCTTTCGACCGATATCATCGTGGGATTCCCCACTGAAACTGAGGAGGATTTCCGGGCGACGTATGAGATGATGGAGAGGATCAGGTTCGACTCCGCCTTCACCTTCAAATACTCGCCGCGGGAGGGCTCAATAGCCTCCAAACGGTTCAGGGACGATGTGCCCGAGGAGGTTAAATCCAGAAGGCTCGCGGAGATAATAGATCTTCAGGAGCGGATATCGCTTGAGAAAAACAGGGCCTTCATCGACAGGAAGGTCGAGGTGCTGGTTGAAGGCCGCTCTAAAAAGGGCGAGGGCGATCTCTTCGGCAAAACGGATGATTTCCGGACGACCGTCTTCCCGGATGACGGCTCATCGCCCGGGGAGATCGTGAGGGTGATCGTGAAAAGGGTTACCTCACACACGCTGATAGGTGAAAGCCTATGCGGGGGAAGAAGATAGGATATTACGGGTATCCTCCGAGGGATGCCCTTGACAAGCAGAGGGAGAGGTTCAGCGGCGATCCCGTTGATCTGGACGTCGATCTGGGCGCGCCCGACTTCGGGGTTATCCCCGAGGTGTACTGTCACATCATTCGTAACATAGTCAACAACGCCCTTCACCTGAAAGATCAACTCGGCGTGATCGTAGCGGCGGTAGGGGAGGACAAATGCGATCAGGGAAGGTTTGCCGCTAAGATCCTGAAGGACATGGGGTTTGAAGTCGTAGAGGTGAGGAATCATAACATGAGACGTCTACGCCCGCTCAGGATAGCCACGTCCAATCTGCCGCTTAGGGAGAAGGTCGAGAGGATAATGGATCTGATCCAGGCCGACGATGAGAGGGAATACGTTCAGTGTAAGCCGACACATGGCTTCTGGGGGGTCCCGCCTCACGACATGAGGCTGCTGGAGCTGTTTCCGAACACCACGCATGTTTACGGTTGGACGAGGGCGGTCGAGTACGGCACTCCCGCCGATCTGGAGGCCGAGATGGAGGTCGATCCGGATGTGCCGACCGTCTTCTACGCCCAATCCTTCTGCGCTAAGAACGCCCTGGCGAAGTATCTGGCCGAAAAGTACGATGGACTCTACATAGATGTCCACGGCAAACTCACCAACAGCGTGATCGCCAAAGTAGAGGCGTTTATAAGGCTTAATTGGGACGTGAAACATAAGACTTGATGACCTCTGGAGGTTGATAGCTTGACACTTATAGCCGACTGCGGCACATCATGGACGAAGATAATGGAGATCGAAAGCCGTAAGGTGAAGGTCCTTCCCACGAGGGAGATCATCGGGAATAGATCCCTGACCTTCGAGGCGGCGACGGGACATCTGGGGAGAAGCCGGTGTGAAGTTTACGAGAACGAGCTCATCGCCCTTTCGCTCGGCGGTCTTATGCTGGTCGAGGAGGAGGATTTCGTGATAGTGGATGTCGGGGCGCGCGATACAAAGCTGTGCCAGTTCAGATCACGCAGACCTGTGAGGCTCGATTGGAATCAGGCATGCGGGGCGGCAACCGGCTTCACGCTTGAATTGTTGGGGAAGTATTACGAGATAGACTACTCGATCCTGCCCGCCACGCGTAAGCGAGCGAACGTCACATGCGGCATATTCGGACTGGAGAGGGTCTTCGACTCCATAATAAAGGGGAGCTCGATCGAGGAGGCCGTCGCCAGCTTCGTCCACGGCGTGGCCTATAACGTCTACACCTTCGCCGGCAAACCCGATAAGATATACCTCTCCGGGGGCCTTTGCCTTAACAGGTGTTTCGTTGAGAGCCTGAGGTTCTACTGCGATGTGGTGGAATTGGGCAGGAATGTGCTGCTTTGGGGCCTGGTCAAATCTCTTAGGGAGAGGGGATATGATACCGATCAAGACCAAGGAAGAGATCGAGCTGATGCGTAAGAGCGCACAGGTGGTGAGCGAGGTGATCATGGCGATAGCCGAGCAGATCAGGCCCGGCGTCACCACAAAATCGCTCGATTCGCTGGCTAGGAGGGTGATCCGAAAGAACAGGGCATATCCCTCCTTCCTGGGATATACCATACCCGGTCACCCGCCATATCCCGGTGCCATCTGTGCTTCGGTGAACGAGGTGGTTATACACGGCATACCCTCAAACGATACGGTGTTGCGCTCAGGGGATATCCTGAGCGTGGATGTCGGCGCCAGATTGAAGGGATATCACGGGGACAGAGCCTTCACCTTCCCCGTGGGCGAGATATCGGAGGAGGCTCGCAGGCTTCTCCGCGTTACCCGTGAGGCACTATATAAAGGGATCGAACAGGCGAAGCCCGGCAACAGGTTGGGGGATATATGTCACGCCATACAGCGCCATGTGGAGTCACATGGGTATTCGGTGATACGGGATTTCGTCGGCCATGGCATAGGCAGGGAGATGCACGAAGAACCCCAGATCCCCAATTTCGGCAAGCCCGGAGTTGGCCCTAAACTTAAACCCGGGATGGTCCTTGCCATCGAGCCGATGGTCAGCGCAGGGGATTGGAGGGTGGTGGTGCTGGAGGACGGGTGGACCGTTGTCACCGCCGATGGTAGCCTCTCAGCGCACTTCGAGCACACCGTCGCCATACTCTCAGATGGCCCTGAGATCCTCACCCTGCCTGATCCCGATATAGAGTTTTAAAGACGTCCGCTGTCGGCAGTCCGCCGACCGCCGTCAAAGTCAAGGAAAGGACAAGGTAATATGGGGGATTAAGAGATGAACCTAGAGGTTGAGAGGCGTAGGACCGATGTCCTGATAATCGGGGGAGGGGGAGCTGCTCTCAGAGCCGCCATAGAGGCCTATGACCGGCTCGGCGGTCAGGGCTATAGGGTCACGCTCGTCACGAAGGGCGGGCTCGGCAAAAGCGGCGTAACGGCGACGGCCTGCTCCGACAGAATGGCCTTTCACGCCACCTTGCCTTACACCGAGCCGGGTGGGGAGGATAACTGGAGATATCACGCTGACGACATCTACAGGATAGGTGGATATGTGTCGGACGCGAACCTCGCCGGAATCTTAGCCAGGAACTCCGCCGAGGCCTTCTTCTTCCTCGAAACCCTCGGCGTTCCCTTCGTCAAAAGGCCGGACGGGAAAGCGGATCAGTTTGTGACCGACGGATCGAAATACGCCAGAGCATGCTACACCGGTCCCTACACAGCAAACCACATCGAACAGGCGTTATTGCGCGAGCTCCACCGGAGGGATGTTGAGGTCGTGGAGGAGATGATGATAGTCGATCTGTTGGTATCGAACGGTGAGGTTTGCGGAGCCGTCGGGGTGTATGAAACCCCGGGCGCCGATGGAATCTGGAGGTCGATGATCTTCGAGACCCCTTCCATCGTATTGGCGACGGGAGGAGGAGGGGAGATCTTTCAGGTGAGCGCATTTCCGGAGGGCATGACCGGCGACGGATACGCCATGGCGTTCAGGGCAGGGGCTGAGCTTGTGAACATGGAGTTCCTGCAGATAGGGCTTTGCTCCGTCAAAACCAAATTGGCCTGTTCGGGAAGCATGATGCGCGCTGTGCCGAGATTCCTCAACCGAGACGGAGAGGAGTTCATCATGAAATATTTCCCTGACAAAAACCCTCAGAAGGTGTATAATATAGTATTCGATAAGGGGGCAAGCTGGCCGGCGATGCACGGTGAGCCGTCCGTAAGGATAGATATCGCCGTCTCATATGAGATCCGCGATAATGGCCCGATTTATTTGGATTACTCTCGAAATCCGAACGGCTTCGACGTGAAGATGCTCTCCGATGAGAAGAGAAGGTGGTATGCCGAGGAGAAAGGGGTAAGGTTGGACGATCCCGATGTGGCCTCCTCCCCGCTCGAGAGGCTCAAAGGGATCAATCCCGATGTCGTGCGATGGCTTAGGGATCGGGGTATTGATCTGGAGAGGGGAGATATGGTCGAGATCGCCCCTGCGGTGCAGCATTTTCAGGGAGGGGTTAGGATCGACGAGAGGGCCGAGACCACCATATCGGGTCTGTTTGCGGCTGGTGAGGTGGCGGGCGGCCAACACGGCGCTAAACGGCCGGGAGGCAATTCGCTTCTCGATACGCAGGTCTTCGGCAAGATAGCCGGAGGCTCAGCGGCGGATAGGGCGAGAGAGGCCTTACGACGTGAGGTGAAGGGAGATTTGGAGACGAGGGTTGAAAGGCTTTTAAGATTTCCCGGCGCGGCGCCCGCATCGGAGGTGAGATCCCATATCAAGAGGATCTGCTCCAGATATGCCTCCGTCATCCGGACCGAAGAGGGGCTGAGACAGGGATTGATGGAGATATCCGAGCTGAAAAAGATCGGAGTGAAACCGGACGGGACAGGGCTCGTATCTGCTCTTGAGACGATGAACATGCTGGAGGTAGCTGAGATCGTGATGACGGCAGCGCTAGATCGCAGGGAAAGCAGGGGATGTCATATGTTCTTCGCCAGGGAGGGCGATCTGGAACCGATGCCCACCGGTGAGGGATACAAAAAATATTTTGTAATTTCCCGAAAAAATGGTAAAATCATAGTCGAACCGAGAAAACCGATACATATAGACTGGCTGGGAGGTAGCAAATGACCACGATAGTCGGCATTCACGCTAGAGAAATCCTCGACTCCAGGGGCAACCCTACTGTTGAGACAGACGTTTTCCTCAGCGGAGGCGCTGTCGGAAGGGCTGCCGTCCCCTCGGGCGCGTCAACCGGGGAACATGAGGCGGTCGAGTTGAGAGATGGCGATCCGAGCCGATATATGGGCAAGGGGGTTAAAAACGCCGTCAAAAACGTCAACGAGATAATAGCGAAAGAGATCGTCGGGATGGATGCCCTGGATCAGGTCGCTATAGATAGGGCCATGATAGAGCTTGATGGGACGGATAGCAAAGGGAAGCTCGGCGCCAACGCTATTCTATCCGTCTCACTTGCCGTGGCAAAGGCTGCGGCGACCGCCCTTGAGATGCCGCTTTATCAGTATATCGGCGGTGTTAATGCTAAGGAACTGCCCGTTCCCATGATGAACATACTAAACGGCGGCAAACACGCCGATAACAACGTGGATCTTCAGGAGTTCATGATCATGCCTGTGGGCGCCGAGAGCTTCGCCGAGGCATTGAGGATAGGCGCTGAGGTCTTCCACAACCTTAAGGCCGTCCTGAAGGAAAAGGGATACAGCACAGCAGTCGGCGATGAGGGCGGTTTCGCGCCAAGTCTCTCCTCAAATGAGGAGGCGATACAGGTTATACTCCAGGGGATAGAACGGGCAGGTTATAAACCGGGCGAGGATGTCCTTCTGGCCCTGGACCCGGCAGCGAGTGAGTTCTATGGGCAGGATTCGAAAGGCAAAGGGATCGAAGCGCCCGGCAAGTATGTCCTGGCCGCGGAGCCCGAGGGAAAACAGATTAAAGAGCCTGAGGAAATGGTCCAATTCTATAAGGAATTGGTCGATAAATATCCGATCATATCGATCGAGGACGGTATGGCTGAAGATGATTGGGAGGGATGGAAAAGGATCACCCAAGAGTTGGGATCGAAGATCCAACTCGTCGGAGATGACGTGTTCGTGACCAACATAAAAAGGCTGCAGATGGGTATTCAGCAGGGGATTGCTAACTCCATCCTGATAAAGCTCAATCAGATCGGAACGCTCACTGAGACCCTGGACGCCATCGAGATGGCCAAACGGGCCGGTTATACGGCCGTAGTCTCACACCGTTCCGGTGAGACGGAGGACACAACCATAGCAGATCTGGTTGTGGCCGTCAATGCTGGCCAGATTAAAACGGGGTCGGTCTGTCGGACCGACCGGATCTGTAAGTATAACCAGCTTCTCAGAATTGAGGAGGAGCTGAGCAACAGGGCGATATTCAAAGGTAAGGGGGTGTTTTATAACTTAAAGTTGTAGACCCGCCCGTTTAGGCGGTCAAGGGGGAAGAGATGCTGAAAGCGTTAATGGCCTGCCTGGCCTTGGCAGTTTTGACCCTAGCGGCAACCCTCCCGAGTACTATGGGACACTGGCAAGAGAGCAGGAAGCTGTTCCGGTCGAAGCTCGATGAGATAAAAGCGCTCAAAGCCCAATGTGCCCGGCTTTCAGAGGAGATAAAGGCGCTCAAAGAGGACCCTACAGCGCAGGAGATGGCCCTTAGAAGTCTAGGTTACGTTAAGAAGGGCGAAAGGATATATGTGATCCTCAGCAGGAAGGAACTTCAGGCCCTTCGCCAGGATAAGACCGGAACCGAAACCAATCCCATCTTGGAGGGAGCTTCCGCCAGATTAAAAAGCGCGAGGGAGCTGAGGGAGTTTTGAGCCGTCGGGGACGGGAGATTTCATCCCGCCCCGCGGCGATCTCTTACCTTCTGAGTTCCTCTATGATCGCGAAGAGCTTTTCTAGGCAGATCCTCGATGCCTCCTCTCCTGCCTCCGAAAAGGCGCTGCCTCCGGGCCTGTTGAGTAGGTCCTCGGACAGGGTCTTTGTGGGCCTCCAGTGTGTCTCCAGCGACAGATGCCCTTCAAACCCGTCATCTATGAAGGCCTGTAGCTGTTCCTTCCAACCCACCTCACCTTCCCCTATAGGGGTGGGTATGAACCTTCCGGTTTGAGGATCGCGCTTGCCGTCCTTGATGTGGCCGTGGATCATATAGGGCTTGAGCCTGTTATAGGCATCGGGATACGGTTTTTCCCCTCCTTCCGCCGACAGCTCGTTGGCAGGATCCCATATCGCCCTGACGTTCGGACAGTTCAACTCCTTTATGAACCTCTGTGTTAGCTTCGCCGTGGCCAAGGAGGTGGAGGATTCGTTCTCGATTCCCAAAAACACTCCCTCATCCTGGATGATCTTCACCGGCTCCTCGAAGGCCTCCAATATGCCGTCCCAGATCTCCTCCGTCCTGCCCGTGTTCCAGAAGGCGAAGCCGCGGATGATGTTTGCGCCGAAGGATTTTGCAAGTTTGATACATCTTTTGAGTATCTCGATGTGTTCTCTTCGCTCCTCCACGTTCTCAAAGTCGCATTTGTAAAACGGAGAGGCGATGCTTACGACCCGTAGTCCGGTCCCATCCATGATTTTCTTCATCCTATCGACGTCCCTCTCCGTTAGCTCCTGAGGGGGTTTATCCCACACCGATCTTATCTCGATTGAATCGAGCTTGAACTCCGTAGCAAGCTTGACAACCCTTTCGAAATCCTGAGATACCTCATCCGATATAACTCCCAGTTTGAACATATCCTCACCTCAGAACTTGATTTTCCATCTCCAACTTGAGATTATAGATCCGCTGGGCTTCGATGTCAAGGGTTTCAACGCTGTTTTCCTCGCTCCTTATCGTTTTTCCCCTTTGGCGTCAGGCGGCTTTTCAACCATTCGAGCTCCTGATTAAGCTCATCGAGCTTAGATTGGAGTTGCTCATTTTCAGCCTTCAATTTGTTTACCTGCTCCTGAAGGATCGAGTTTTTCCCTCCATCTTCTTTATCTGCAGTTTCTCACATTTCCTCCGTGGTCTGAGCCAATCTTTTGGCCAGTGTTATGAGGAGCTTCTCGGCCACAATGGGTAGGTTTTCGATTATAGTCTGGATTCCGCCAGAGTAGAAGGTAATTTTGCTTCTCGTTAACGCTTTCACCGTAGCTGTTCTAGGAGTTCCCAGGATAGCGCTTAACTCTCCGGAGAAGACATCAGAACCTTTAATCGTGGCCACCATTTCATCGGGAGAAGCATCGTTCGGGAAAGCGAAGACCGATCTGAGGTTTATACCCTTTGATGTGACGAAGTTAGCCTTCAATCCATTCCAGGTTTTACCCCATGGCCATTCATTTCTCCCCTCGTCCACCGATCCGAACGCCGCTCTTTCCCATTCCGCGGCCGTGGGCAGCCGTTTCCCCGCCCATAATGCGTAAGCCTTAGCATCCTCATATGAAACGTTAACGACTGGGAAATCCCCCTGGCCGACCGGATATCTCCCGTCCTTCCAGTGTGGAGGAGGTGGATAACCAGTTTCGTCAACGAACCTCTGATATTGAGAATTTGTGACCTCATATTCATCTATTCCAGTCGAAGGGGAGCGAAAACCTGAGAAAACTGACGGCGAATATCATCGAATATCTGGCATCCAATTCCGCATTTCTGTCTGTCGAGCCCAAGGATAAGCTCGCCATCACCTAGGGGCGATCAAAAGGTAACGCGCTACGTTATCGAAGGGCGTCTGACAACGCTCATCATCGGTCAAGGTGTAGAGGATCAAGCGGCGGTTGGAACGGCCTTATCGACGACATAATTCCGTCTATCATGGCTATATGGGCTGATGGGGGGCATGAGCGAGTCGGTTTATGAGCGAGGCGATATATCCCGCGCCGAAACCGTTATCTATGTTGACCACCGCCACGCCTGAGGCACAACTGTTGAGCATGGTCAGAAGCGCCGCCAATCCCCCGAAGCTAGCCCCATATCCCACGCTCGTAGGCACAGCTATGACGGGTTTATCGACCAATCCGCCTACCACACTTGCCAAAGCTCCCTCCATCCCAGCGACGACCACGAGAACGTTGGCCAAGGTGATCCTATCGAGGTTCCCAAGCAATCTATGCAGCCCAGCCACGCCGACGTCATAGATCCTATCGACCTCATTTCCCATTATCCAAGCCGTCTCAGCGGCCTCCTCGGCGACGGGAAGGTCCGCCGTCCCGGCCGAGATGACGGTCACCCCTTTGAGCCTTTCCTTGGGAACCTGCTCCAGTATCACCGCCCTCGCCAGATCGTTATATCTGGCCTTAGGGGCTATCTCGCGGATCGACTCGTATATCTCCCTCGACGCCCTCGTGGCCAAAAGATCGGCCCCCTTCGATATGATCCGCCTGGATATCTCAACCACCTGTTCCACCCTTTTCCCCTGACAGAAGATCACCTCGGGAAACCCCTGTCTGATCCCGCGATGATGATCCACCTTAGCGAATCCCAGATCCTCGAATGGAAGTGATCTGAGGTCACTTAGAGCTTCATCTATCGATAGCTCACCCGATTTAACCCTCTCGAGCAACTCCTTTAGCCTTTCCCGGTTCATCCTCTCACCCTCGAAGCGGCGATGTAGGCCTGCCCCAGGGATATCCCGCCGTCATTTGCGGGAACCTCCCTGTTGAACAGCACGCGAAATCCCTGCTCAGCCAGCCTTTTAAAGGAGAGGTTCAGGAGCAACCTGTTCTGGAAGACCCCTCCGCTCAGGGCCACATCGTTCAATCCGAATTCCCCTCTCATCTCCCGACAGACCACGGCGATCACATCGGCCATCGTCCGATGGAACCTGTGTGAGATCCATCCCGCGCTTTTGCCGGATAAGACGTCCTCGACCACGCCTCTGATCGTCTCGGACATATCCACCAGCCATGGGCTCTCATCCTTTATCAGATCCCAGCCGTAGCTTGGGGCCTCCACCTTTAAACCCCCTTCCCTCCATGCCTTCATCTCCAGCTCCATAGCGGCCTGAGCCTCGTAGCTTATGACCGATCGGACGCCGGCCAGTGCGGAGACGGCATCGAAGAGCCTCCCACAGCTTGAGGTGAGCGGGGAGTTGATTCCCCGTTCGATCATCTGCACGATAAGCCTGAGATTGGCCGGGTTGATCCTTTCAAGCATGGGCAAACCCGCCTCCCAAAGTCCATCTCCATACAGATCCCACAGATAGCTCAGCGCCATCCTATAGGGTTCCCTGACGGCCGCGTCCCCGCCGGGCAGAGGCAGATATTTGAGATGAGCGATCCTCACAAATTCCCTCTCGTCGGCCACCAGAAACTCGCCCCCCCATATCCTCCCGTCCGTTCCGTATCCCGTCCCATCGAATGACACACCTATCACCTTCCCCTCAACTCTCCTTTCGGCCATACAGCTTGCTATGTGAGCGTGATGATGCTGCACGCCGATGAGATCCAGCTTCCCCTGGAATTCCATGGCATATTTCGTCGAGAGGTACTCCGGATGAAGGTCGTAGGCGATGAATTCGGGCTCGATTCTGAAGAGCTTCTTCATATACTCTATCGAATCGGCGAAGAACTTGAAGGCCTCCGCGTTCTGTAGATCGCCGATATGCTGGCTCAGGAAGGCGTGATTCTCCTTGGTCAGGCAGAAGGTGTTTTTGAGCTCCGCTCCGCAGGCGAGGATCTGCGGCATATCGATGTGAAGATCCACCGGGTAGGGCGCATATCCGCGGGAGCGTCGGATCATGATCTGCGTTCCCAGATCCACTTTAGCCACCGAGTCGTCACACCGCGTGCATATCTCCCTGTTATGCATCAAAAACCAGTCCGCCAGATCCTTTAACCTCTCTCTGGCCTCCTCGTTATCTATCGCTATCGGCTCCTCGGAGAGGTTCCCGCTCGTCATGACGAGAGCGATGAAGGGTTTCACCCCCTCAGGCCGGAGATCGGAGCAGAACAGCAGATAGTGCAGCGGGGTATAGGGCAGCATCACGCCCAAAAACTCGTTGTTCGGCGCGACGGCCTCCGCTATCGGCGCACCGGGCTTTCTCCTCAGAAGCACGATCGGCCTCTGATATCCGGAAAGAAGCTTCTCCTCCTGATCTGAGACGAAACAGAAGGTTTTTATCGTCTCGATATCAGGTGCCATTATGGCAAAGGGCTTAAGGCTTTTGCGTTTCCTCTCCCTGAGCTTCGCAGTCGCCTCCTGATTTGAGGCGTCGCATGCCAGGTGAAATCCGCCCAGTCCTTTGATGGCGACGATTTCGCCCTTGGACAACCTGCGTATGACCTCCCTTATCGCCTCATCCCTTTCGGCGACGATCCCCCTCGAGCCGCTTCTTTCAAGCCATACGTGTGGCCCGCAGGTATGGCAGGCGTTCGGCTGGGCGTGGAACCTCCGATTCGACGGATCATCATATTCCGCCTGACACAGCTTACACATCTTGAAAGGTCTCATGGTGGTGTTATGCCGGTCGTAGGGGATATCCTTGATTATCGTGAATCTCGGGCCGCAGTTGGTGCAGTTGATGAACGGATATAGGTATCTCCTGTCGGTGGGATCGAAAAGCTCCCTGAGACAATCCTCGCAGATGGAGACATCGGGCGAGATCTTGATATACTTGCTCGAATCGCCCTCGCTATGTCGGATGGTGAAATCGGTGTATCCGATAGGTTCAAGCTCCCTGACCTCTATCGAATCTATCCGCGCCAAAGGAGGAGCCTCGAGACGGATCTGAGAGATGAACCCCTCTACCTCATCGACGGGGCCTTCCACTTCGATGTGCACGCCGTCAGTGGAGTTCAGAACCCATCCTTTTAAATCATACTTGGCGGCGAGGTTATATATGAAGGGGCGGAACCCGACGCCTTGAACTACGCCCTTTATGAGGAGATACCTTCTGACGGTCATGATCAAGTGAGATTATACCATGGAGGGATCGGCCTGAGCAACTCGCTCTTGAAATTCGAAGGGTTCTCAGTTATCATCCTTACATCTCAACGATGAATTTCGGTGAGGGGAAAGATGGTCAATTCTTGGAAGAGAAAAGCTCGACTTGGAGCGTTGATCCTGCTGATCTCCGTTATAGCCTGGATGTTGACCGGCTGTGGAAGCCAATCGGGAGGAAGCAGCTCTATCAGCCCGTTCAAAGGCGAGCCGATGATCGTGGATTCAGTCCTGTCGCTGGATGTGGTCGACAACCGACCCAACGGGATAACCAACACCTTCCGCCCGGACGACGAAAGGATATATCTGTGGATCTACTGGATCAACGTCGAGGGAAGCCATAACGTCAGAGTCGAATGGTTCTCGCCGGAACAGGGCGCAGGGGAACCTCCCTATTACAAAAGCGCGGAATACTTCACCTCCAACGGCGAGCAGATAACATGGTTCTACCTGGAGAAGCCTGCGGGCGGGTTTGCCAGAGGTGAGTGGGAGGTGTACGTCTACCTGGATAACTCCTTCGAAAGGTCGTATCTCTTCTACGTGGAGTGATAAAGGCTGAGTAAGTCATTTGTAGTCATTTATGGTCATTTGTTGTCATTTCAATGACCATAAATGACGACAAGTGACAATGAATGACTTGTTCTGGAAGGCGAGAGATGAGGGATTTAATCAGACGGGTTCGCGACGAGCTCATCTCCACCGAGGACACGGTATGTCTGCAGAGGGCATGGCTGGTCACCGAGGCCTATCGGAGATATGAGGATGACCCGCCTCCGCTGAAGAGGGCAAAGGCGTTCGCACATGTCCTTGGCAATATGGATCTGGACCTGAGCTCGAACCCAATCTTCGCCGGAAACACATCCTCCCGCCCGCGGGCCTGGATGCTCATCCCGGAGCACGGCATAACCAATGACACGCAGGTGCTTATCGAAAACGAGGGGTTGGACCATATTCTGGACGGTAAGATACCACAGGAGATTCTGGATTACTGGAAGGATAAAAGCTTCGGCGGAGCTGCGGGCATCGGCCATCTGGCCGTGGACATGGATACGGTTGTCCACAGGGGATTGGAATCGTTGATCGCCGAGGCTGAACGGCATAACCTTGATGAGACCGATCCTGAAAGGCGGATCTATCGTGAGGCGATGATCATCTCCCTCCAGGCGGTCATCGATTGGGCACATCGATACGCGAAGGCGGCCGAGGAAGCCGCACGGTCGGAGCGAGATGATGTGATTCGCGAACTTCTACTGCGCGTCGCACGAGCCTGTCGTCACGTCCCCGCTAAACCCGCCCGAGATCTGTTCGAGGCCTTACAGGCGATGGCCCTTGTTCATCTGGCGGTTGCCATCGAGGGGCATGGCATGTCCATATCCATCGGCCTGCCCGATAGAACCTTAGCCCCATTTATCGATGATCGTTTCGACGCTGAGCAGGCCACGGATCTCATTGCCGCTTTCCTCCTGAAGATCGCCGCCAACTCCTTCCTGGGCCGGGGTTCTAAAACCCAGGCGATCACCGTTGGAGGTGCGAACCATCTGGGCGAGGATCAATCCAATGCCATAACATCATGTTTTCTGGACGCCTTCGACCTCCTTCGTATAGGCGATCCCCATCTCTTCCTGCGCTGGCATGAAGGGCTGGACGAGGGGGTGAAACGACGGGCCGCCGGGATGATCGCATCCGGAATCAGCATGCCTCAGTTTATCAACGATAGGCCGACGGTGGAAGGGTTCATCAATTTGGGCATCTCCGAGGAGGACGCCTGGGATTACTGCGTGATAGGCTGTAACGAGCTGGGGATACCCGGACGTATGATGTCCACCGCGACCGCAACGATCGGCGGCACGATTCAATATCTGGAGCTACTCAATGAGACGCTGTTTAACCTCCCCGAACCCGATTCGATACGCGATATATCGCAACTTCTAGCCTATCTGGAGGAGAGGATGAGACGGCGTGCCGTTGAGATGCGCCGGCGTGGGTTGAACCGATGGAGGAGAATGGCGGAGCGCGTCCCCACCCCCTTTACCTCCTCGCTCATGCATGGCTGCATCGAGCGGGGACGGGATTTGCTTTTGGGGATGAAATATTGGTTCCCGGGCTACTATGAGCGGGGGCTGACCAATGCCATTAACGCCCTTGCCGCCATCGAAAGGACGGTCTTCCAGGAGAGATCGATCTCGCTCGGTGATCTGATCCGAGCTATGCGTGAGAATTTCCCCGACGAGAGGATACGCCAGCTCCTGCTCGCCGGCCCGAAATGGGGGGAGGACGATGAGAGGGTTGATCGGTGGGCCTCCGTCTTGACGGGGATGCGTGAGAGGGTGCTGAAGGAGGTGGACGCGCAGTTCGGCCATCCGACACATACGGTCTGCCATGTCGTCCGCAGCCTTCATCACGTGGATGGCAGGCGCATAGCCGCCTCGCCCGACGGTCGTCTGGCCTGGACACCGGTTGCCGATAGCATCGGGGCGGAGATGGGGATAGGACGCAACGGCCCGACGGCCATCCTCAAAAGCGTGCTCAAGCTGGATTACCCCGGATGCTATCGCGGGGGATATAACCTGAACCTAACCCTCCCGAAAACCGATGCGAAACCGGAGGTGCTCCTGCCCCTCATCGAGGGATTCTTCGCAAGGGGAGGACAGGAGCTCCAGATCAACTGTTTCGACGCCGAGATGCTCAGAGAGGCTCAAAAGGAACCCGAGAAATACAGGGATCTTGTGGTGCGGGTCGCCGGTTTCTGCACGAGGTTCATCGATCTATCCCGGAAGGAGCAGGAGGAGCTCATCAGACGGGCTGAGGCGTTAGAGACCTGCCGGTGATCCTCCGGTATGCCTCCAGATATTTAAGGGAGGTGTTCCTGACCACCTCGTCGGGCAATTCGGGCACGGGCGGCTGTTTATCCCAGTTGATGCTTTCCAGATAATCCCGCACGTACTGTTTATCGAAACTCCTCTGGGATCTGCCGGGCTCATAGTCGGATTTATCCCAGAACCTGGAGGAATCGGGGGTGAGCATCTCATCTATCAATATGAGCTCTCCGTCATGAAGGCCGAATTCGAATTTGGTGTCGGCGATGATTATCCCCTTGGAGTCCGCATACTCGGCGGCCGCCCGATAGATCTCGATGCTTTTCTCGATTATCCTCTCCATCAGATCCTCCCCAATGAGCTCCTTCATCTTGGAGATCGGTATGTTCTCGTCATGTCCCGTCTCGGCCTTGATGGCCGGGGTGAAGATCGGCTCGGGCAGTTTATCCGACTCCCTGAGCCCCTCAGGGAGTTTCATCCCGCACACGGTGCCGCTTTGACGATACTCCCTCCAGGCCGATCCGGAGATATATCCCCTCACGACGCACTCTATATCTATCCTCTCAGCCTTTCTGACCAACATCGCCCTGCCCTCAAGCAGATCGGCGAACCTGTGGAGATCATCGGGGAATTCGGGGACTTCGGTCGAGATCATGTGATTCGGAGCTATCGATCGGGTGAAATCGAACCAGAATGCCGAAAGTCCGTTGAGGACTTTCCCCTTGTAGGGGATACCGTTTGGAAGGACGTAATCGAAGGCGGAGATCCTATCGGTGGCGACGATCAAGAGCTTATCCCCCAGATCGTATATGTCCCTGACCTTCCCTCTCTTGAAGAGCTTAACACCTTCCAGCTTGGTCTGAAGAACAACCTCCATAATTTCCCACCTTTCAAGTTATATTTTCTTTCGTAGTGTTGCCGTTTTCGGCGGGGTAAACCCGCGCTATCATTTTAGCATCAACGTCAGTATAGCCGCCATCAGCGTCGCCCATGAGCCGATGAGGGCAGCTATAATCCATTTCATGAAGGTATAGAACCTCTCGTCCATCACCTGAAATCTTCCATCTATCCTTTGGAACCCCTCTCTCATCTCCTCCCTTAATCCCTTGATTTCCTCTTTCATCTCGCCCCTCAGCCTATCTACCTCTCCCTTCACCTCTGTTATCTCCTCCTTCATCTCATCTCTCTGCTCCGCTATTTCTCCCCTCACCCCTGCTATTCCCTC